>CASFZR010000030.1 GCA_949299185.1 uncultured Spirochaetales bacterium | reverse complement strand
ACTACCTCGCAAAGCAGAATCCCAAGAAGTGGTGCTGAAGTGCATATCGGCATCAGTGCTCATTCCGTGAGCACTGGTGCTTTTGCGAGCGAATAATCAAGCAAACCGTACCGCGGCAAGTGCAGGAGGCGTTGCTGGGTATGCTGAAAATTGTACCATCTCCAACTGCTATAATTACGGGACAATAACAGCTACTGGCTTTAATGACGTAGCATCGGGAGGCATCGTAGGGAAGACAGGCTTTAGTGCGAAAATCAACAGCTGTCACAATAGCGGTAATATTTCTGGAGAAAACGTCACTGATTATGACAATCTTTTTACTCAGCGATTATGCCTTGGCGGCATTGTCGGATGGTTGTTTGACAGTAGCAGCTCTGTTACAAATTGCTCTATCGAACTTACCGAAGGTAAAATCACTATAGATGCTTCCTATTATTCTTCTTGGCTTGATGAACCGGCGGCTGTTGGTCATATTGTAGGAAAAGGGACAGCAGATCAAAGCAATACAGGAACAGCAAAAATAACAACAACAGATCTTAGTGATTCCAGCACCAGCACGTCTGTATAAAAAGACTCGTAACTTAATCTGCTGAGGGCGCAATGCCCTCTTTTTTATGTCCTCAACTCTAATGCTCTTCTATGCAGCTGATAAAATATGTTCTGTGAGATATGCAACTATCACTCATATGAAAACAGCTGTTACGAGTCCGTGACGATTCCGTTACGGCTCCATCACGGAGGATAATATAAGTGCTATTTGCTGCCCTTCTTGCTTATGGGATTAACCTCATACAGAGGCTCGTCCTCTACGACTAGACCGTCAAGCAGCTCTGAAACGGTAAGCCCATAACCATTAGCAATTCTCCCAATGGTAGAGAGACGAACATCATTCTCGCCTCTCTCGATTCTTGCATACTGTGAGCGCTCCAATCCGACATAAAGAGCAAAGCCTTCCTGACTCAGGTCTGTCTTCTCCAGCCTTAGATTCTTTACTCTTTCACCAAACAGGGTAGCCCAACTATCTTTCTTTTCCATATGTTTACTCTTCAGGGTAGAGAGAGTGGGCATATGGAACAACGCCGAATTTGCCGTGGATATTTATGGCGTGGGCAAAAAAGATGTGGACAAATATGCCTCAATCAACACAGAATAGAGAAAAGAAAACAGCTCGAGAAATCAATATTTGTGATCCTTATTCCGATTGAATACCATAACCGCAGGATCCATGAATGGAGAATGCTTCATCGAAGACATCTGATGATGCGTAGATGGAGCTGTGAAGTAGCAGAGCTCAGGACTCTATGCCCAGGAGATGGCTAAGAGAGGATTCCTTGCAATTGCATTCGACCCATCGTTCACCGGCGAAAGCGGTGGCTATCCACGCCATTTCAACTCCCCGGATATCAACGTTGAGGATTATCAGGCAGCTGTAGACTTCCTTTCCGTACAGGATAATGTAGATCCTGAGAGGATCGGCATGATCGGAATCTGCGGCTGGGGCGGGATGGCCGTGCAGGCAGCCGCCCTTGATACGAGGGTCAAGGCAACTGCAGCGATGACGATGTATGACATGAGCCGCAACACAGCCCTTGGTTACTTCGATTCAATCGATGAGGAAGGCAGATATCAGGCAAGGGTTGCATATAACAATCAGAGGACAGAGGATTATAGGAACGGAAGGTATACTCTTGCAGGAGGACTTCCGAAAGAAGCGCCAGAAGATGCACCGCAGCATGTAAAGGACTATGTGGCATATTACGAGACAGAGAGGGGGTATCATCCGAGATCTGTGAACTCGAACAGAGGCTGGGCTGCTACAGCAAGCGGATCGCTGATGAACATGAGGCTCTTCGAGTATGCGCCGGAGATCAGGAGCGCGGTACTCCTTGTACATGGCGAGAATGCACACTCCAGGATGTATAGCGAAGAAGCATATAAGCTTCTCAGAGGTGATAACAAGGAGCTCATGATCATCCCTGGAGCGAATCACACAGATCTCTATGACAATATTGAGAAGATTCCCTTTGATAGGCTTGAAGAATTCTTTTCGACAAATCTGAATTAACCGCAGTGATGTAGCAAGAGATCGGACTGATAAGATCTTGCTTCAGCGTAGGGTTTCATCTGAAGGGCTGTCGTGCAAGGTACTAGTACGGCAGCCCATTGTGAACCAAGCGTATGATTTAAGAGCAATATGACAGGGTCAAGCTCAATAAGTTCTATCTATCTTAAGCATACTCTATGATGATTCTGATTAAATCCATTTGATATAGACCAATTATGATATGCTTAACATATATTAGAGTATCATAATGGCTGTTGTTTGCCGATATAACAATGTACATCCATATTGTTAAGATTGCTTAATTATAGATATTAAATATTATAACAATATCTATATCGTAGTAATACCATAAGTTCTGCCACATTTTTAATCAATATCGATTAATTATTCATGAAATGGATATCATTATCATCTAATTCAGATATTTAATAGCTAAGATATAATATTTTTATTATATATTTATATCAGTACCATCATATGATTTAATGCTAAATATAAAATGATAGAGGCTCGAAATGATATCTATCGCACCAAGATCCACCTGCCTTGGATATGGCGCTTCCTGAGGCATGGAGGCAAGGAAGCTGTCGAAATCGCTTGCATGCCGGCTGCTGTGCAGCCTTGCCTTCCTCCAGGCCTATCTAAGGATTCGACATTGCCGCTCTTAGCTGAGGGATGGATTTAGATTGTGATGCCTTATCATATTTCGTGGCTATGCATGCCATGTTATTGGCTGCTATCCTTGCGCAGTGTATTGCCGTGAATGGTCATGCAGGAGAATTGTCTCAGCCTGAATCAGCGAAAAATTTAATATCATATTCTATTCTTATTTAGGCTTGAAATATCTATATATTAAAGTGGGTATCATTCTTTTGATGCCTATGGAGTCCTTTGATCATGTCTCTTCTCATGCAAATGATTCTTGAAGGACAGGTCCTCTCTATTGAGCATCTCGCATCTCGTACCTTGGCGTGCTAGAGTCTTTCCTATGGATATCGAAAGGGCTGGGATTGGGGATTTTGAGAAGGTCCGAGGATTCTATCACCGTCTGATAGACGATATGGCGGACAGTGTATTCCATCCGGGATGGAAGAAGGGGATATATCCTTCTGATGATCTTATCCGCTCCTCTCTTGAAGAGGGGTCGCTCTTCGTGATGCGTTCTTCCGGGGATATCATAGCGGCTATGGTCGTGAACCATGAGTGCAATGAGGGGTATGCCGGCGTCTCCTGGTCCTCTGAGGCTTCCGGGGATGAGGTTGCCATGATACATGCCTTGGGTGTCATGCCGCGCTTTTCCGGCCGGGGGCTTGCCAGGGAGATGGCTCGCTATGCCATATCCCTTTCGAAGGATAGCGGAGCGAGGGCCGTGCGCCTTGAGGTGCTTAAGGAAAACCTGCCAGCAAAGAGGGCGTATGCTGCCGTCGGTTTCAGAAGGGTAGGGGATGTGAGCATGTTCTACGAGAATACGGGCTGGACGGAATTCACGCTTTTTGAATATCTGTTGTGACAGCCCGTGAATGGGGCTATGATGCACGTAGAGGTTTGCTCATGAAGTCCCATACTGCTCTCGGTGGACGTAAGATGGATATGCTCAACGGCAGTCTTGCCGATAAGATCCTCCTCTTCGCCCTGCCGCTTGCTGCCAGCAGCATACTGCAGCAGCTCTTCAACTCCGTCGATGTCGCCGTAGTCGGCCATTTCGCCTCTGATCCTGCTGCCGCTACTGCAGCGGTCGGCTGCAACGGACCGGTGATCAACCTGATCATAAACCTCTTCGTGGGGGCCTCTGTCGGCGCAAATGTCGTGATATCGAACCACATAGGGGCAAGGGATGGGGAGAAGGCGAATAAGGCGGTGCATAGCGCGATGACGCTCGCTCTGATCAGCGGCATCCTGCTCCTTTTCATCGGGCTTATCGTGTCGAAGCCGATATTAACGGCGATGCATACTCCTGACGCGGTGCTTGGGTATGCGGTGGATTACCTGAGGATCTACTTCATGGGTATGCCGTTCATCATGGTCTATAACTTCGGGGCGGCGGTGCTTCGTTCGATAGGGGATACCAAGAGGCCTCTTATCTGCCTTGTGATATCAGGAGTGCTGAACGCGCTTCTAAACCTCTTCCTCGTGATAGTCTTCCACCTTGACGTGAAAGGAGTGGCGATCGCCACCGTGATCTCCAACGTGGTGAGTTCCACCCTCGTCGTTATATTCCTCATCCGCGAGAAGAGCGAGGTCCATCTGGAAATCAGGAAGCTCGCGATATCGAAGCCGGACCTGTACAGGATACTCCGCATCGGTATACCTGCAGGGCTCCAGAGCATGATATTCTCGCTCTCGAATGTCATCATCCAGTCCGTGCTGAATGGCTTTGGAACCTCTGCTGTCGCGGGATCGGCGGTCTCCATCAACTATGAGAACTTCTCCTATTTCATCATATCGGGCTTCACTCAGGCGGCCGTGACGTTCACGAGCCAGAACTACGGGGCGAGGAATGAGGAACGCTGCCGCCGCACCTTCCGCATATGCATGGCCTTCAGCGTCACCTTCACCGCCTGCCTGAGCTGGATCTTCATCCTTGGCCGGGGCCTCTTCGCCTCATTCTTCACGAGCGATCCCGAGGTGATGAGGTACGCCATGGCGAGGATGATCTGCATCCTCTCGCTCAATGCCATCTCCTCATCCTATGAGGTAGGGGGAGCGGCGCTGAGGGGAATAGGGTACTCGATGACACCGGCTCTCCTCACGATCTTCGGAACCTGTGTCTTCCGTCTCTTCTGGGCGTATGTCGTGACACCGCTCTATCCTACGTTCGAGGTACTGCTCTCCGTCTATCCGATATCCTGGGTGATAACCGGCTCAGCTGTCCTGATAGCCTACTTCATCCTGAGAAGGAGGGCCTTTTCGAAGACGATGGCCTGATCTGTTTTGCCCTCTGGCCTGCCATGGTTTACAATATGGGTGGAGGCTGTAATGGCAATACGCGAAGCGATAATGAACGCAGTGGCCCGGAAGGGGCTTCATCTGACATATGATACGGATATCTGCATCTCCGCAGAGAGCGATGATGCGAGGATCACCGTCTTCTTCAACAAGGATGGCTCGGTGCAGGCCGTGACCTGCGAGACTCCTGATACCTCGGATGTGATCAGGCTGCGCGAGAGCCGTAAGAGGGGGACTCTGATCGAGGCTGAGGCTGCCGGGGATTCGGTGGTGTTCCGTATAGCGAAAGGAGCCTATAACGCTGAGATAAGGATATGATTATCCTCATATAGCCATATCTCTTTCATATGATAGCTATTCAGTAATGATATATCATTGCTTATCTTCTTATTCCCCTGATCCTGATTACCGCGATAAGCAGCAGCAAGGATAGCGCCGAGGGGATGATTCCTGACATCGCGGGGCCGAGGATCATGCCGGAGCCCGGGACGAGGAATATCATGCCGGCCGATGCTATCGCGTTGATGGAGCCATGGAAGAGGGCAGGGGGCCAGATCGAGCCGGTGCTGTCGGCAAGGTAGGCGCACCAGAGGCCTGTCACGATGCAGAAGATGCACATGGCCGCGATCCCTGTCCATGGATAGCCTGGATAATCCAGGCCGTAGTTGTAGCCAGCCATGTTGATGGGCGTATGCCAGAGTCCCCAGATGATTCCCGTTGCCAGCAATGCCTTCCTCCTTCCCATCCTATCCCTGAGGCGAGGGTAGAGGAAGCCTCTCCAGCCAGCCTCCTCTCCGAGCGCGAAGAGCATATTCACGAGTGCCGCAGGAATCGTGATGAGCGCCATCGCGGGCACGAGAAAGTAATCGGGGAAGGGCAGGCCCATCGTTGCGATGAGGGAGGTGGTGAAGCGCTCCGGGAAGAGGAGGAAGTAGAGCAGGGCTCCCAGCATCGAGATCGGTATCGGCATGATCCACGCAATCAGATAGCTCTTAGCGTTGCCTTTGATCAGCGGCTTCCATGAATAGGCGTTCGCCCTTCCTCCTTCAAGCCTTGAGGAAATCGCCGCGGCTACTGCCGGCATCCACATCATCGCGGCAGATACCGCCATGTATGGAAGGCTTCCATAGAGCCCTTCAGCGTTCATCAACGCCCATGAGGAAAAGGGAATTATGAATGATACGGCTAGGTATATGGCTATGGCGTTCATCTCCTCTCCTTATGAAGAGAGCCGACGGTCACCCGCCGGCTCCTCTGGATCATCATAGCATGATTCAGCTCTTCTTGTTCTTTGCCCTCTGTATAGCCTTCTGTATCTCCACGAACGGGATGATGAGGAAGGCAAGAGCCATCGCGATGGCGAACTCGGCCAGCGAGATGTGCGCAAAGTCGAACGCATCCGCGAGGAACGGTATGTAGAGTACCGCCAGCGTCAGGATGAACGCTCCGATGAGAGAGGCATAGAGGATCTTGTTGTGTCCCTTGACCATCAGGAGGCTCTTATCCAGCGAGCGCATGTTGAAGGAGTGGAACAGCTCCGCCATCGAAAGCGTGAGGAACGCCATCGTCATGCCGTCCTCGCTGGTGACGAGGTGGAACGAGCCGTTTTCGAAGATCTCCCCGATGATGTAGGAGGCGAGGGTGATGATGGCGAGCGCCACGCCCTGGATCACGCAGTTGGCTCCAAGGCCGCCTGCGAAGATGCCCTCATTCGAGGAGCGCGGGGGCCTCTTCATGATATCGGGATCACCCTTCTCCATTCCCAGTCCGACGGCGGGGAAGCAGTCGGTGATGAGGTTTATCCACAGCAGGTGTACGGGCTGCATCAGCGTCACGCCCATGATCGACGCCACGAATACAGATATAACCTCGGAGAAGTTGGAGGCGAGGAGGAACTGGATGGCCTTGCGGATGTTGTCGTAGATCTTCCTGCCTTCCTCTACCGCGACGACGATCGTGGCGAAGTTGTCATCGGCAAGGACCATGTCGGCGACGTTCTTCGTCACGTCCGTTCCCGTGATGCCCATTCCGACTCCGATATCGGCGTTCTTGATCGAAGGCGCGTCATTGACGCCGTCTCCGGTCATCGCCGTGATCTTTCCCTTCTTCTGCCAAGCCTTGACGATCCTCACCTTATGCTCAGGCTGGACACGTGCGTAGATGGAGTACCTGGTGATGTTCTTCTCAAGCTCCTCGTCGGACATCCTGTCGAGGTCGGCTCCGGTGATGGCCTCATCGGGGGAGGTGACGATGCCAAGCTCGCGTCCGATCGCGAAGGCGGTGTCCCTATGGTCGCCGGTGATCATCACGGGGCGTATGCCGGCGCTGCGGCACTCCTTGATCGCGGCCTTGACCTCCGGGCGCACCGGATCGATCATTCCCGTCAGGCCGATGAACACGAGGTTGTTCTCCAGCGATGCCGGGGTCGTCGACTCAGGCATGGCGGAGTGGAACTTGTAAGCGCCTGCAAGCACGCGGAGCGCCTCGTCAGCCATCTCCTTGTTATGGTTGAGGATGGCCTTCCTTCCTGCCTCATCAAGCTCAACGACGCTGCCGTTCTCATCGAGGCGGAACGCGCACTTCTTGAGTATCTCGTCAGGGGCGCCCTTGGTGTACTGTACGAGCCTTCCGTCCGGTCCCTGGTGGATCGTGGACATCATCTTCCTCTCGGAATCGAACGGTGCCTCTCCGACCCTCCTGTAATCGCCCTTCTCAAGCTCGTTCTTGTTGATTCCCTTCGTCCAGGCCCACTGTACGAGCGCGGCCTCGGTAGGCTCTCCCTCTGCCTTCTTCTCATCATTGAGGTAGGCGTCGGAGCAGAGCGCCATGGCGCGCATCAGCAGGGGCTCATCGGTCGTCCAGCTCTTGACCACCGTCATCCTGTTCTGCGTCAGGGTACCGGTCTTATCGGAGCAGATGACTTCAGTGCATCCGAGCGTCTCGACGGCGGTGAGCTTGCGGATGATCGCGTTCTTGCGGCTCATCTTCGTCACTCCGATGGAAAGCACGATCGTCACGACCGCCGCAAGTCCCTCAGGGATCGCGGCAACGGCGAGCGAGACGGCGATCATGAAGGTGTCAAGGACGCCATTGAGGTGTATGTCTCCCTCGGCGGCCATGCGGATGAGGTTGACGGCGAACATGAATACGCAGATGCCGAGGACGAGCCATGTGAGCATCTTGGAGAGCTGGTTGAGCTTCTTCTGCAGCGGCGTGAGTCCCTCCGTGGCCTCGGAAAGCGCCGTGGCGATCTTTCCCATCTCCGTCTTCATGCCCGTTGCGGTTATGACGGCCTCGCCATGGCCATATACGACGGTGGAGCCCATGTAGACCATGTTCTTCCTGTCGCCAAGAGGAACCTCTGTTCCCTCAAGCCTCGCCTCATCCTTCTCGGATGGCACGGACTCTCCCGTAAGCGCGGCCTCCTCGATCTTCATCGATGCCGTCTTCAGGAGCCTTCCGTCAGCAGGCACGCTGTCTCCGGCCTCCAGCAGCACGATATCGCCGGGCACGAGGTTCTCGGACTCGACTTGGATGATCTTCCCGTCCCTCCTTACCTTGGACTTGGCCTTGGACATCTGCTGCAGCGCCTCGATGGCCTTCTCGGCCTTCGATTCCTGCACCACGCCGAGTATGGCGTTGATAAGCACCACGATCAGGATGATGACCGCGTCGGACCATTCCGTCTCGCCTGAGAGCGATGACGTCAGCACGGACAGCACGGCCGCGATCATGAGTATGATGAGCATGGGATCGGCGAGCTTCTCAAGGAAGGCCATCAGCGGGCTTTTCTTCTTCTTCTCGTCGAGCTTGTTCTTGCCATGCTTCTCAAGACGTGACTGGGCATCGAGCGCTGAGAGTCCTTCCTCGGTCGTGCCGAGGCCCTTCAGCACATCAGAAGCCTCTTCAAGATATTCCTTCATTCTTCTCTCCCTTTTAGATTCATGAAGCGTTTTGTTGAATGAACATCATTGAGGATATTTAAATAGGAGCCTTTGGACAACCGGGAAAGGCCATTGCTATAGGACTTCATGGGCTTTTTGGTCTATAATCGGCTTATGGTCAAGGACAGGATGAAGGAGATCGCGCGCTATAGGGCCCTTTCTGAGGGTATACGGGACATTTCCTCCGCCCCCTCATCGCCCGTGCCGGATTTCCATGGCTTCAGGACAGACCGCAGCCATACCGTCATATTCGTCCTCTCTCGCGGATCGGCTGTCTTCAGCACTTCGTGGAGGGAGAATCCCGACTCGCGTGAGGCGAAGGCTGTCGTCAGGGCCTCTGCCGGAGATTTCGTGCTTTACCTGCCTGGAGAGCCTTATATAATGCGTTCCGATGATCCGGAGCTTGAGCTTTCCATGTATCTTCTGGAGTAGGGATGTTCTCTCGGAAAAGCGCTTTCATAGATGGAATGGAGATAGGGGGAAAGGCCCCTGTACGCATCCAGACGATGTTTTCCCGCCCGCTCTCGGCAGAGGGCGTGGACTCGGTGGTCGAGGAGATTTCCTCGCTTGCCGCGATCGGCTGCGACATAGTGCGCTTCGCCTTCGTCTCGAAGGATGATGCCGCTCCGTTCTCGGAGCTGGTGAGGCGCTCTCCCATCCCCCTCGTCGCTGATATCCACTTCGACTGGAGGATGGCGCTTGCCGCACTTGAGGCCGGGGCTCCGAAGATAAGGATCAATCCTGGCAACATCGGGGATGAGTGGAAGGTGAGGGAGGTCGTGGAGGCTGCCAAGGATAAGGGGGCCGCGATCCGCATAGGCCTCAACTCAGGCTCGCTTCCCGAGCGCTATTCCTCCCTGTCCCATCCGCGCGCGATGGTCGAGTCCGCGCTGGAGTATATAAGCCTCTTCGAGTCCTGGGGATTCGAGGACATCGTGGTCTCGCTCAAGTCCTCCGATACCGATGAGACGATGGAGGCCGCGCGCCTCTTCTCCTCTCTCTCCCCGTATCCTCAGCACATCGGGGTGACCGAGGCTGGAAGTCCCGTGATCTCCGCGGTGAGAAGCACCTGGGCGCTGGGAAGCCTCCTTGCAGAGTGCATCGGGGACACGATACGCATCTCCATGACGGGCGACAGGGAGAGCGAGGTGATAGCCGCCGTGGAGCTTCTGCGCACGCTCGGGCTGAGGAAGGGAGGGGTGAGGATTATCTCCTGCCCACGCTGCGGACGCTGCTCCTTCGATACCATCGCCTTCGAAAGGAAGGTCAGGCACCGCCTCCTCTCTCTTGATAAGGATATCTCTGTTGCTATAATGGGCTGTCCGGTGAATGGACCGGGGGAGGCGAGAGGTGCGGATTATGCCGTCACCGGCCTTGGCCGCGAGGTCTGCATCTACAGCCATGGCGAGCTGCTGGAGCGTGTCGATGCCGACAGGGCCGAGGATGCGCTTCTGGAGGTGATCGAGAGTGACTGACAAGCTAGTCATCAAGGGTGCGCGCGAGCATAACCTGAAGAACATAGATCTGGAGCTGCCGAAGGATTCCCTCGTGGTGATATCCGGGCTCTCGGGCTCCGGCAAGAGTTCCCTTGCCTTCGATACGATCTTCGCCGAGGGGCAGAGGCGGTACATGGAGTCGCTCTCCAGCTACGCCAGGATGTTCCTCGGACGGCTTGAGAAGCCCGATGTCGATTCGATCGAGGGGCTCTCTCCCGCCATTGCGATAGAGCAGAAGTCCACCAACCGCAATCCGCGCTCGACCGTCGGGACCGTCACCGAGATCTACGATTACTACCGTCTGCTTTGGGCCAGGATCGGCCATAAGCACTGCCCGAAGTGCGGACGCGAGATCACGGAGATGTCCGTCGATCAGATAATAGACCTCATCTTCGCCCATCCGGAGGGAGAGAGGCTCATGATAACCTCTCCCATAGCCCGGGGCCGCAAGGGCGAGTTCCGCAATACCCTCGAGGATGCGCTTCGTCTGGGATACCTCAAGGCGATGATAGATGGGAAGCTCTACTCGCTGGATGAGGGCATCCCGCAGCTGGAGAAGAAGGTCAAGCACAACGTCTCGATCGTCGTGGACAGGGTGAAGAACGACCGCAAGGCGCGCACGAGGATCTCCGACGCGATAGAGAAGAGCTGCGAGCTTTCCTCGGGACTTGTCGAGGTCATGTACATGGATGAGGATATCTCGGAGCTGTACAGCGAGAAGAACAGCTGCCCTGACTGCGGCATAACCATCCCCGAGATCGAGCCGCGCTTCTTCTCCTTCAATTCCCCGTTCGGTGCCTGTCCCGAGTGCAACGGCATAGGCTTCCGCCGCGAGTTCGATCCAGACAAGATCATCCCGGACCGCTCCCTTTCCTATAATCAGGGGGCTATCCGGACGCATAGGCCCGACGCCAACTACTACAGGGCCGGCATAGAGACGCTCTTCAGCCACTACGGCCTCTCCCTCGATACCCCGATAGAGAAGCTTCCCGATGAGTTCGTCAACGTCCTTCTCTATGGAGGCGGCGACAGGTTCAGCTATACCTATCAGGGGAAGAGCGAGCGGAAGACGATGGAGTTCAAGGGCATCATCACCGAGCTTGAGCGGCGCTACTACGAGACGCAGTCGATGAATATCCGCATGTGGCTGGACTCCTTCCGCAGCGAGATCGTCTGCCCGGCCTGCAATGGCGAGAGGCTCCGCAAGGAGGCGCTCTCCATCCTCATCGGGGGAAAGAGCATCATCGATGTCACGAGGCTCTCTGTCAATGCGACGATCGCCTTCTTCTCCTCCCTTGAGCTTACCGACACCGAGAGGGAGATATCCCACGACATACTCAAGGAGATAAACGCCCGCCTCCGCTTCCTGCAGAACGTCGGGCTCGGCTATCTCACGCTCTACAGGGCCGCGGCGACGCTCTCCGGAGGGGAGGCGCAGCGCATCAGGCTTGCCACGCAGATCGGCTCCGCGCTCACCGGCGTGCTGTACGTCCTCGACGAGCCTTCGATAGGGCTCCATCAGCGCGATAACCAGAAGCTCATCGACACCCTCAAGAGCCTCCGCGACCTCGGTAATACCGTGCTTGTGGTAGAGCATGACGAGGATACGATCAGGGCCGCCGACTATGTGGTAGACCTCGGGCCCGGGGCCGGAGAGCTTGGCGGCTGGGTAACAGCGAAGGGAACGCCGGAGGAGGTCGAGAGGAGCGGGGACTCCGTGACAGGACAGTTCCTCTCAGGTGCCCTTACCATACCCGTGCCGAAGCGGCGGCGTGGCAATGGGAAGCACATAAGGGTCACTGGCTGCCATAAGAACAACCTCAAGGATATAGACGTGACGATACCCCTCGGGGAGCTTGTCGTGATAACAGGCGTCTCCGGCTCAGGTAAGTCCACGCTTCTCAATGAGATACTCCTACCCGCGGTCGAGCGCCGCGTGCAGCGGAAGAAGGACGCGCTCGATGGCTGCACCTCGATAGAGGGCGTGGAGAACATCGACAAGGTGATCTCCATAGATCAGTCCCCGATAGGACGCACGCCGCGTTCCAATCCCGCCACCTATGTCGATCTCTTCACCCCGATACGCGAGCTCTTCGCGCAGATGCCAGAGGCCAAGGCACGCGGCTATAACGCCGGGCGCTTCTCCTTCAACGTGCCGGGCGGGCGCTGCGAGAACTGCTCAGGAGACGGGCAGCTGAAGATCGAGATGCACTTCCTTCCTGACGTGTACGTCAAATGCGATGTCTGCGATGGCCGCAGGTACAACAAGGAGACGCTTGCCGTCACGTACAAGGGTAAGAACATCGCCGATGTCCTTGATATGACGGTGAGCGAGGCGTACGAGTTCTTCTCGGCCCATCCTCGCATCAGGCGCAAGCTGGAGACGCTGATGTCCGTCGGCCTTGATTACATCCGCCTCGGGCAGAGCGCCCTCACGCTCTCGGGAGGAGAGGCCCAGCGCGTGAAGCTCTCCCTGGAGCTATCGAAGGTGCAGACGGGCCGTACGCTCTACATCCTTGATGAGCCGACCACGGGACTGCACTTCGCCGATGTAAAGAAGCTTCTTGAGGTGCTGGAGCGCCTCGTGGATCAGGGGAACAGCGTGATCCTCATAGAGCATAACCTCGATGTGATAAAGTGCGCCGACTGGATCATCGACCTTGGTCCTGAGGGCGGCGATGACGGCGGCACGATCGTCGCCGAGGGAACGCCCGAGGATGTGGCGGCGTCCCCATCAAGCTATACTGGTCAGTACCTAGGGAGATACCTCAAGGCGTGATACGAAGGCTCCTGACGATATTCCTCCTTCTCATCCTCCTGCCGGCATCGCTTCTCGCGATCTCTGCCGGTGCGATCTACTATGCCTCGGATGCCGATCTCAGGGCGATGTGCGCCCTCAGGGGCATAGAGGAGGGCACGAGGGAGGAAATGCAGGAGGCGCTCTATGCGGCGGAGGGCCTTGAGGCGTATTCGGAGGAGGAGAGGGGCGAGGGGACGTTCTCGCTCTCGGTGCTGTCGGCAGAGAGCCTCGAGACCGGTGACGATACGGTAACGATCTCCGGAAACGCCCATATATCATTCACGGACAGCGATGGCGCCGTCTCCGACCTTGCCGCTGACACGATCATCATCGATACCGCGAACGAGATGCTTACCGCGCTGGACAACGTCGCCTACAAGAGTACCGAGGAGAACGCCTCGATACAGGACATCACCGCTGATATCGTCACGCTGCTCTGGACCTCTGGGGAGATCAAGGTGTCGAACGCGACGACCGCGACCGAGAGGGAGGGCGAGGACGGCGAGATGGTGACGTTCTACACCTCCGGAGACACCCTGACATATACCCCCGGCGGCTCGATACTCTACGACCATGGCGTCATCGCCTCTGACATAGAGGATCCATACTCGTCGATAACCGCCTCCGAGCTGCTGATGCTTCCCGGCTCCGATATGTTCATCTCCAACGCCTATCTCTCGATAGGTCGCGTGCCGATACTCTACCTGCCGTTCTTCTTCTTCCCTGGCTCGCAGCCGATCGGAAACCCGTCATTCGGCTTCACCTCGACCCATGGCGCGTTCATCAACACCACCTTCGAGCTTCTTGGCCGTGATCCCGATATCTCCTCAGGCACATCCTCGTCGTCGTTCACATCGCTTGTCTCGACTCCGGGGGAGGAGGGGGAGAGCATGAGGGCAGAGGGATCATATTACTCATCAGGACCGCTCTCGTCGGCGGAGACCTGGGCCCGCAGCAGCTCATCGCATATCTCCCTGATGGCCGACGCATATGCCCAGATGGGCCTCCATGTGGGAATCGACGGAGAGCTTAACTTCCTCTCCAACACCCTCTCGCTGACCTTCGTCGATGGCATGGCGCTGGCTCCCGAGTCCACCAATTACAAGGGGAATTTCCGCTACTACGGCATCAATGAGCTGAGCTACAGCGCCCATGGCCTCTCGGCTGTCCTCTCCGTGCCCTTCTACTCGGACAGCCGCGTGCTGATGGACTACGGCAATAGGCTCTCGGGATTCTCCATCATGTCGCTCCTGGAGTCGCCGTCATTCCCAGATACCTATACATCGACGATAACGACCTTCTCCAGGGAGCTGAGCATCGACTACACGCTGCCGACCTCCGTGAGGAACGACTATCTCTCGTCGCTTACGGTGACGGATCTCAACCTCGGTGCCGATTACCGTTGGAACTCCTCGGATCTTGAGTACTATATGGAGAGCGCGGAGCTTCCTGCGTTCTCCGCATCGCTTTCGGGAACGCTCTTCTCGCTCTCGCACTCGAATGAGATCGTGCTGAACGCGAGCGAGGAGGAAGAGGTGGATATCACGGAGAAGCACCTTCTCTCAGACCCTCTTCTTTATGATATATATGAGGGGAACAGGAAGGCCGCGGCCAGGAAGAGCCGTACCGATACCTACGCCGCGTCCCTCACGTACTCGCTCTCAGAGAAGCTCTCCAATGACTATGACTTCAACAGCAGGGGAGAGAATACCGATGGATCATTCTCCTCCGATTCATCGATGCGCCTGACCTTCGACGCGGAGGCCGCGTCCTGGGTGGGGCTTACTGCCGTGCTGACGCCGTCCTACTCATATCTCTGGGAGGATGGCAACAGCGCCGCGATCGTCACCCATGATGGCGCGATAACCTCCGACATGACGCTCTCGTTCCCGTTCATAGGGCTTGAGTACAAGATCGCGTCGAGGCTCCTGGACGCAAGGTCTGAGAGGCGAGGGGATGGACCTGCGGAGCTTGATATCGAGACGGTCGGGTGGAACCGCGATACCATCACCGCCCATTCGCTCTCCCTCAGCCATGCCTTCACGACCGAGTATGGCACCTTCACCCCATCCGTGAGCTACACCCTGCCTCCATTGAACGCCGTCCTCACGCCGCGCCTCGCGTACAGCTACGGGCCATATGCGCTCTCCTTGGGATGGTCGTTCAAGGAGGAGGATGAAAAGGCATTCCACAGCGACCTCGTGGAGCTTTCCTTCGGCTATAACGGCACATACCTCACATCCAGCCTCGCCCTCAAGTACCAGAGCGCTGATTACGATCCTGCGGATATCCTCTCGCCGTTCTACGGAACGGCGTCTGTGTCGCTCCGTACCGAGGATAAGGCATGGTCCATCACGGAGTACGTCGATTACGAGTACGCGCATGGCAGCAGCCGCAACTACTTCAACGCGCTCCGCACCACCCTCGCCATCCCTTATTTCGATATCTCCCTGGAGTGGGCGGGACCGGCTGACAGGATAACCTTCAGCTCCATAGAGGCGAACCTCGACGTGGATAGCGTCGCCTTCCAGCTCTGGCGTGGCCGTATCTACTTCTCATTCGGTATCGAGTCGTCATTCGAGATGGATATGGAGAACCCCTATGCCGCGTCATTCTCCATCACGCCCTCGATCACCTTCAGCATCGCCGAGTTCCTGGACTTTACCTTCTCCTTCACCTCGGTGAACAACGGCTTCTACAACTACATTGATGATAACGGATCGTTCTCCCTAGGGATGATGTTCGAGGATCTCCTGAGGTCCTTCGACTTCTTCGGCGGCGGACGCTATAACACCAGCTTCGTGCTTGACGAGGCTGCCCTTGAGATAACGCACTATATGAAGGACTGGAACTTCAACTTCAGGTATTCCACCGAGATCGTGCTGTCAGATGACGTGTATCAGTTCAGGCCGAAGGTCTCGGTCTACATGAGCTGGAAGACGATACCTGATCTGAATATCGACCAGCAATGGGAGCAGAGGAACGGAAGATGGATAAGCAACTGACGGGAGAGACCTATGTGTTCTCGCGCGACGGGGCGGAGAGGGTGCTTGGGCCCAATGACTCGAACCTGCCGTATCTCGAGCTTCTCCTTGGCACGGAGCTGAAGGTGAGGGGGACTGCCGTGATATCAGAGAGGGCGTCGTATGCCTTCCCCTCATTCATGAAGCGCCTTGAGGATCTTGCCCTTGAGCGCGGCGTGCTGCAGGAGGCGGAGATCTTCATGGTATGGCAGGCTGTTTCCGAGCCCGATGCCGCGATGGAGAAGGACCGCCTCGTGATAGCGGCGGCAGGACGCACGATCTATCCTAAGTCATCGGAGCAGAAGCGCATGTTCCGCGCCCTCCGCGAGAGCGACGTGGTGCTTGCATCCGGTCCGGCAGGAACGGGAAAGACCTTCATCTCCGTCATCTGGGCGCTCTCCCAGGTCCTCTCCGGCCGCAAGGGTAAGCTCCTGCTGACGCGTCCCGTGGTCGAGGCGGGGGAGTCCTTAGGCTTCCTCCCTGGGGATATGCAGCAGAAGCTCAATCCATACCTCCGCCCGCTCTACGATGCGATGGAGTATGTCATATCTCCGCAGCAGATCAGGCGCATGGAGGAGAACGGCTCGATCGAGGTAGCGCCCCTTGCATATATGCGCGGACGCTCGGTGAGCAATGCCGTGATGATACTCGATGAGGCGCAGAACGCGACGCGCGCACAGACGATGATGTTCCTCACGCGCCTTGGCGAGAACAGCCAGGCTATCGTCGCGGGAGACCCATCGCAGACTGATCTGGGGGACAGGAGATCCTCCGGACTTGAGGACGCCATGGCCACCCTCGGTGGAATCGAAGGGATTTCCGTGATAAGATTCACCCATAGCGATACCGTCCGGTCACGCATCGTCCGCGATATAGTCCGGGCGTACTCAGGAAGAAGGAATGAAGCAGAGTAAGGCCATATCTGAAGGTTTGCAGGGATTCACGAAGGGAGAGCGGATCGCGCTCTTCATCCTCGTGATGCTGACGATCATCCTTGGCCTGGCCTATCCGCTGCTGCTCTCCTCGTATTCGGGCTTCGCGCTATCCATATCGCGCGAGTATGTCCCCGGTGAGCTTTCCGACGAGGACGTCTTCTCTCCCTCCGACTTCTCCTACGTCGATGACGTCGCGACGGAGGAGCGGGTGAGCGCCGCCGCCGAGAGCGTGCTGCCGATCTTCTCCTATTCCCTCTCATCCTCGATAGAGATGCGTTCCAGGCTCGATGCCCTGGTGGCCGCGGTCGATTCCGGCGATTACTCGGCGCTGGAGGAGAGCGCTGCCTCAAAGAGCCTCTCCTCGCTTTCTCAGAGCGACGCGATGACGGTGGTGCGCCTTGCCCAGGAGTGCCTTGAGTCCATCGTGATGGACGGCATCTTCTCCTCAGCCGACGTAGCGCGGGTGCGCGAGAGCGGCTACAGGCGCGTGAGCGTAGAGCCTTCGAGCGTCTCGTTCACATATGGCGGCTCGGAGATATCCCTTGATTCCGTGCTGACAGACAGCTCGGTCTATTCCCATGTCCTTGACTGGGCGGGACGGTTCTATCCGATGCTCTCCGCAGGTGAGGCCGACCTCATCGCTGGCGTGGTGACGTATGTCGTCGAGCCCAACGTCCTCTACGATGAGATCATGACGATATCTAAGCGCGAGGAGGTAGCCGCAGGCGTTCCTCCCGTGCTTGTCGAGATACTCAAGGGGGATTACATCCTCAAGCGCGACACGATCGTGACCGAGCAGCAGCTGAGGACTATAGAGAGGATGAGCGAGGATCCGCTTCTCTCCGTGCCGTTCTCCATGGCCGTGGGCTATGCCTTCTTCGTGATCGTCCTCACGCTGATGACGGTCTATCTCTTCTTCCGCTTCATCCGCTACCGCTATAGGCTCTTCACGTACCTGATGCTCTTCCTGGTAGGGATAGATATCATCCTGACGCTCTCCTATCTCGTCATCCATATGCTGACCAACGAGGGGATAAGGTTCGTCGATCCCTTCCTGCCTGTCATATTCCTGCCGCTCCTCGCCACCTCGATAACCGGCATGAGGCGGATGGGCTTCTTCGTGGCGCTGCTCCTGTCCGGGCTTGCCGTGATCTATCCCACATCGCATAGCTTCACCTTCTTCTATCTCCTGACCACGAGCGTCTGCTCGATGCTCTTCATGAGGCAGGGAAAGGAGAGGCTGGATGTGATCTACCAGACGCTCTTCTCGACCTTCGCCGTCGTCGCGCTGACATTCATCGTCTCCGTGATCTACAACCTTGGCTTCCAGCAGACCTTCCAGAGCATGATAGTATCGGCGCTGATCACGGTGCTTTCCTTCATGCTGCTCTCGATCGTGCTTCCGGTGCTGGAAAAGGTCTTCAATATCCCGACGGCATACCGCCTGCACGAGCTTTCCTACGCGGACACGCCGACGCTCAACAGGCTCAGCCAGGTAGCGCCTGGAACGTGGAACCACTCCCGCAACGTCTCCGAGATGGCTTATATCGCCTCGAAGGCCATCGGGGCAAACGCCGACCTCGCCCTCGTGGGCGGCCTCTATCATGACATAGGCAAGGCGGAGCATCCTGAGTACTTCATCGAGAACCAATCGGGCAAGAACGCCCATGACGAGATAAACAACACCCTCAGCGCCGCCATCATCAAGTCCCATGTGAAGCTGGGCGTGGAGAAGGCCAAGGAGATAGGGCTTCCGCAGGAGGTCATAGACATCATCTCCGAGCATCATGGCAACGATCTGATCAAGTACTTCTACAACGAGGCCGTGAGGGAGGCGAAGGAGCGCTCCCTTACCGTCAGTGAGGAGGATTTCCGCTACAACGGCCACACGCCGTCGACGCCGGAGAGCGCGGTGGTCATGCTTGCCGACTGCACCGAGGCCGCTACCCGCACGCTGAAGAACCCGAACCACCAGAAGTACGAGAAGTTCATCTCCTCGATCATCATGGACAAGATGAACTATAAGCAGCTGAACAACAGCGGGCTGACGCTCAATGATCTGGATAAGATCAAAGAGTCGTTCATACACTACCTGATGGGACGTGACCATCAGAGGATCGAATACGACAAGGAGTGACGATGTACTCTATCTACGCGGAGCCGGGGATCGATGAGAGGGAGGTGTCCGAAGCGCTGGACAGCATCCTCTCGTATCTTGATGAGAGCGGGGAGTTCTCCCTCCACTTCGTCTCCGATGATGAGATCAGGGCTCTCAACAGGGATTATCGCGGCAAGGACGAGCCTACGGATATCCTGACGTTCGCGCTCTCCGATGGTGAGGCATTCCCTACGTTCGAGGGAGAGGAGAGGGAGCTTGGGGATATCTTCATCTCCCTTGAGTCGATGCGCCGCAACGCCGCCGCGTTCTCCGTCCCGGAGGATGAGGAGCTGAAGCGCCTGCTGATCCATGGAACCCTACATCTGCTGGGCTTCGATCACGCGACGAATGACTTTGCCTCCGAGCCTATGCTCATCAGGCAGGAGGAGATGATGCGCTCCCTGGGCTTTTGCCGCTCGGGTACTTGATATTCCTCCTCTTTCCTGTTAATTTTACACGAGTTGCGCGGGCAACAGGCAGGGCCGCTAGCTCAGCTGGTAGAGCAACGCCCTTTTAAGGCGTGGGTCACAGGTCCGAATCCTGTGCGGCTCACATCCTGTCTCCTTCGTCTAGTGGTTAGGACAACGGGTTTTCATCCCGTCAACGCGGGTTCGATCCCCGCAGGAGATGTATCAAGGCAGTCCGGAAGGGCTGCCTTATTTAATCAGTGGAGGTATGCCCTTCCTGCGTTCCTCTCTATCCTCCTCATCAGGCTCATGTAGCAGAACGGCAGCGTGAAGCCGGCGACGATCCAGGCTACGGGGGAGGAGAGGCAGATACCTATGTAGCCGAGCGCGAGGGGAAGGGTGAAGACGGCGATCGCCCTGCAGATAAGCTCGAGGATGGAGGAGATCATCGGTATGATGCCCGATCCAAGCCCCTGCGTGCCAGTGCGGTAGATGAAGATCATCCCCAGCGGTATGAAGAACCAGGAGATCGTCCTCGCGTAGACCGTGGCCTGCTCTATGATCGCGGGATCGGTCGTCTCTGGATCCATGAAGATATAAGAGAAGGGCACGGCGGCGGCCCTGATGACGAGGAACGACACGGCGGCTCCGACCACCATTATCGCGAAGCTGGTGCGGAAGCCCTGCCTGATGCGCCTGAGGTTTCCCGCCCCGAGGTTCTGTCCCGCGAATGTGGATATCCC
Organism: uncultured Spirochaetales bacterium; assembly: GCA_949299185.1. Taxonomy (GTDB): domain Bacteria; phylum Spirochaetota; class Spirochaetia; order Sphaerochaetales; family Sphaerochaetaceae; genus Ornithospirochaeta. The sequence goes on along the minus strand of CASFZR010000030.1, from coordinate 1,090 downwards.
CATGCCGATGGCGGGGAAGAACTGCGTGACGAGGTTCTCTATCTTGCCGCCGACGGAGTATGCCGCGACGGTATCCGAGCCGAAGCCGTTTATCGCGCTCTGCACGATGATCACGCCGATGGCGCAGACGGAGAACTGCACCGCGCCGGGGATGCCGATCCTCATCAGCCTGACGCAGAGCCTCGGGTCGAGCCTCCAGTCATCCTTAGAGAGGTGGAACATCGGGAAGCGCACCCTTATATAGATGTAGCTCAGCAGGGCGCTGATGCCCTGGGCTATGATCGTCGCGATGGCCACTCCGCTGCACCCGAGCGGAACGACGATCACGAAGAAGAGGTCCAGCACGATATTCAGCACCGATGAGATAAGGAGGAATATGACGGGGCTGCGGCTGTCACCGACGGCGCGGAGTATCGAGGAGAAGAGGTTGTAGAATATCGCGGTACCGATACCGAGGTATATGACCATTATGTAGGAGTTGGCATCGGCGATGATGTTCTCCGGCGTGCTTATCAGGCGCAGCAGCGGCATCGACAGCGCTCCGAAGAGCGCGGCTATGACGATGGAGCAGGCGAAGGAGCATAGGATGCTCATCGCGTATGCCTTCCGCATCGCCTCACCGTCCTTGGCCCCGTAGCGCTGGCTGACGATCACGGCGAATCCCGCGGCAAGCCCCTGCGCGAATCCCACGACCATGAAGCTGAAGCCCGATGTCGATCCTACCGCCGCAAGCGCGTTCACGCCGACGAAGCGTCCTACGACGATCGTGTCGACCATGCTGTAGAGCTGTTGGAAGAGATTGCCTATGAAGAGCGGGATGGAGAAGGAGAGAAGCAGCTTGAGGGGAGACCCCTTGGTCATATCACATTCCATAGCCCATCGGTATACAGCAAAGCCAGCGGTTGTCAATCATGGAAATGGCTAAATCATAGGGGAAATATCGCGAGATGAAAAAAGTTCAACAATTTTTCAAAAGGTACTTTACACGGAGAGAGGTAATGTGGAGAATACAGCCTCGGTGCCTGAGGCGGCGGTCGGAAGATCGCGGGAATGGGTCGGAAGGCACTTGACAGCGTGCGTGGAAAAGGCG
>CASFZR010000029.1 GCA_949299185.1 uncultured Spirochaetales bacterium | reverse complement strand
TTCATCATCGATCTTGCCGACATACTCGAGCGACGTCTCAGCCTGCTTCTTCTCCTTGTTCCATACATGGGACTTCTGTATATATGCATATTTCCGGCCATTCACCTCGTTGATGTAATAGCCTGTCTTCTCATCCTTCTTCATAGTTATTAATATTACCATGAAAACAAAGAACCTTCAACTGTAAATGTATTATGATTTCATTGAAACAGAAGGAATTATGAAAATTCAGCATTTTTACATAGTTAATAGAATAGAATTCAGGAGGCACGCAGGCTTGCTGATATGGAAAATGACTTTGCTCCCATAGAAAGCTATCTTCCTCATATTGAATTCACAGGCGAATATCTGATGAGCTGACTGCAAGTTGGTACAGAAGTGGTACAGTAGATGTGCTGAGAAAGAAACAACTCCCTGCATAGCAAGGAGCTGTGAGAGTGGAGGATACAAGGATTGAACTTGTGACATCTTGCTTGTAAGGCAAGCGCTCTCCCGCTGAGCTAATCCTCCAAAGGCTACTTGAGTATGCCTGAATCGCTCCCTTATGTAAAGTACCTTTCCTGAATTTATCCTTAGCATTGCTCTTTTGTAATGTTTTTGATTCTGGTAACTGCTTTTGTTATCATCAATTGCAGACAGATGATTGAAAAATGTACATTATTCAGCTCCGTTTTTGCTTTCAGATGGGCTAACATATGGTAACATAAGAATATCGAGAGGTAAGGCTTTGGATAAGAACTATGCAATCGAGATGCTCGGAATCACCAAGCGCTTCGGACCGGTAGTCGCCAACGATAGCATTGATCTCAGGATCCGCCGTGGAGAGATCCTAGCCTTGCTCGGTGAGAACGGAAGCGGCAAGACCACGCTGATGAACATGCTCTCAGGCATCTACCAGCCCGATGAGGGAGAGATCTACAAGGATGGCGAGCGTATCTACATCCAGTCTCCCCGCGAGGCGTATGAGCATGGCATAGGTATGATCCATCAGCATTACAAGCTCATAGAGGTCTTCACCGCCGCACAGAACATCATTCTCGGGCTCAACGATGGCCGGCTGGATATCGCGGCGGCGAACAAGAAGGTCATGGAGATATGCGACCGCTACGGATTCGATATCGATCCGGAGAAGAAGGTCTATGATATGTCGGTATCGCAGAAGCAGACGGTTGAGATCGTCAAGGTGCTGTATCGCGGAGCGGATATCCTCATCCTCGATGAGCCTACCGCGGTGCTTACCCCGCAGGAGACGCAGCGGCTCTTCACGGTACTGCGTAACATGAAGGAAGATGGCAAGGCCATAATCATCATCACCCATAAGCTCCATGAGGTCATGGATGTCTCAGATAAGGTCGCCGTGCTACGCAAAGGTAAGTACATAGGCACGGTAGAGACTGCTCAGACGGATCCCCAGGCCCTTACTGATATGATGGTCGGGCACTCGGTGTCGCTGAATATCGAGAGGCCGCGCTATGAGAAGCCTGAGCCCAAGCTGATAGTCGAGGGCCTTACCTGCGTGGACGAGGAGGGGATCACGAGGCTTGATAAGGTCTCCTTCACCGCTAACACCGGAGAGATACTTGGCGTGGCCGGTATCTCCGGATCTGGGCAGAAGGAGCTATTGGAGGCGATAACCGGCCTCTATCCAGTTAAGGCAGGAAGCATAAGGTTCAAGGGTGGATCAGGAGCAGAGGCTGAACTCGTGGGAATGACCCCGAAGAAGATTCGTGAGACGGGCGTCGGCATGGCCTTCGTCCCGGAGGACAGGCTCGGCATGGGGCTTGTCGGATCGATGGGAATGACGGGTAATATGCTGCTGCGCTCCTGGAAGAAGGGGAAGGGCGCGCTTGTAAGGCGCAAGGAGCCCTCGGAGCTTGCAGAGCGGGTGATGGAGGAGCTTGAGGTCGTCACGCCCGGCATCGATTACCCCGTGCGCCGCCTCTCCGGTGGAAACGTGCAGAAGGTGCTGGTAGGAAGGGAGATCTCTTCCGAGCCGGAGGTGCTGATGACTGCCTACGCCGTCCGCGGCCTCGATATTAACACATCATACACGATCTACAACCTGCTTACGGAGCAGAAGATGAGGGGCGTTGCCGTCATCTATGTAGGCGAGGACCTCGATGTACTCTTAGAGCTGGCTGATCGGATCCTCGTTCTATGCGGCGGACAGGTAGCGGGCATCGTGGACGCGAGAGAGTCCACGAAGGAGGAGATCGGGCTTCTGATGACGCAGTTCAGGACGGAGGAGGCATAGCATGGCAGAGGACAGGACTCCTTTCATTAGACTCGCGAAGCGCGCGGAGATGGACCGCAGGAAGGTCTGGGCAATCCGCGTCGGTTCGATCATCGTCGCGCTCCTTCTCGGCTGCATACCGATGATGCTTACGGGCAATAACCCCTTCGCGGCATATGGCGTGATAATCCAGGGATCGCTCTCGCGGCCCATATACTTCAGGCAGACGGTGAAGATCGCGGTGCCGCTTCTATGCTGCGCCCTGGCCATCGCCCCCTGCTTCAAGATGAGATTCTGGAACATCGGCGCGGAGGGACAGATAACCATGGGAGCGATGGCCGCGACCTATTTCGCGCTCTTCTGGGCCGACAGGATCCCACATATCCCGCTTCTCGTGATCATGTTCGCGGTCGGAGCCATCGCCGGAGGTATCTGGGCGCTTATCCCAGCCTTCTTCAAGGCCCGCTGGAACACCAATGAGACGCTCTTCACGCTGATGATGAACTATATCGCCATCGGTATCGTCGCCTGGCTCCAGGGAGGCCCGTGGGAAGGCCGCAAGGGCTCCCAGCTGATTCCGATGTTCAGCGATAACGCCCGTCTGCCGCAGGTGCTTGGCGTGCATTGCGGCTGGATAATCGCGCTGATCCTGGTGCTGCTGATGTATGTCTACATGAACAGGACGAAGCAGGGGTATGAGATCGCGGTCATCGGAGATTCGGTCAACACCGCGCGCTACGCCGGCATGAACGTCGGCTGGATCATCATGCGCACCATGTTCATCTCCGGGGCCATAAGCGGCGTCGTCGGCTTCATGATCGTATCAGGGGCTAACTTCACCCTCTATAAGGGCGTCGCCAACGGAGTAGGCTTCACCTCGATCTCGATCGCTTGGCTCTCTCAGCTCAACTCCTTCGCGATGATCGTGATATCGATGATGCTCGCGGTATTGGAGAAGGGCGCGAACACGCTGCAGACGAAGATGCAGGTCCCTGCCTCGATCTCAGATATCATCACGGGCATACTCCTCTTCGCGATGCTCAGCAGCGAGTTCTTCATAAACTACCGCATCATCTTCCGTCATAAGGAGAAGGAGGAGGTGAACGCATGACTACGCTCATAACGCTCATAGTCGCAGCAGTTACTTTCGGCACCGTCCTGATGTACGGAACGCTTGGCGAGATACTCACAGAGAAGTCTGGAAACCTCAATCTCGGAGTCGAAGGCATCATGTACATGGGCGGCGCGTTCGGCCTTGCCGGCGCCTTCTACTACGAGAAGGCCGCGGCAGCCGCAGCCAGCGGACCGGTAGCCATCGTCATCGCGATGCTCTCCGCGTTCGCCGCCGGCATGGCCGCCTCCGCGATCTACAGCTTCATAACCGTCACGCTAAGGGCCAACCAGAACGTGACCGGACTTGCCCTCTCGATATTCGGAACTGGTATCGGGCAGTTCGTCGGAGAGTACATGAGGGTGAGCGAGGGAGGCTATGTCGCCCTTGGCAATAACCTCAAGGAGTCCTTCTCCGCGTCTATCTTCCCCGATGCCCTCGTCTCGATTCCCGTGATCGGCAGGGTGCTGTTCTCGCACACCGTCTTCTTCTATCTCGCACTCCTCATCGCGGTGCTGATGTACCTCTTTTTGAAGAAGACGCGCTATGGCCTCTACCTTACCGCCGTGGGAGAATCACCGGCTACGTCCGATGCGGCCGGGATAAACATCACCAGGTACAAGTACCTTGCCACCATCATCGGTGGAGGGATATCCGCAATCGGAGGCATGGTGTACATAATGACGACCGCTGGATGCGTGTGGAACCATGAGGGGCTCTCGGGAGTAGGCTGGCTTGCCGTCGCCCTCGTCATCTTCTGCATCTGGAGGCCTCTCAACGCGATCTGGGGATCGGTGCTGTTCGGCGCCATGATGATAATGTACCTGCGCGTCCGCATACCGTTCATCCCCACCGAGCTTTACAAGATCCTTCCGTATATCGTGACTGTCATCGTCCTCATACTCACCAGCATGAGGAACAGCAGGGATAAGCAGCCGCCGGCCTCTCTGGGCATAAACTACTTCAGGGAGGATAGATAGGGATGAGGAACGCCCCGGCGTATCCTCTCGATTCAACATGTTCAGTAATTCCTAGCCACATAGGAACTGAGAAGGAGAGTATATGAAAAGATTTTCGCTCGTTCTGATCGCGCTCGTGCTGATCTCCGGCTTCGTCTTCGCAAGCGGAAGCAAGGAAGCAGCGGCTCCATCGGATCCGAACACGGTGAAGGTAGGTCTTCTCTGCATCGGAGATGAGAATGACCAGGGATATACCTACAACTTCATCAGGGGCCGCGATGAGGCCACGGAGCTTCTCAAGGCTGACGGCATCAATGTCGAATGGGTGACGAAGTACAACATCGGCGAGGATGCCACATGTACCGACGCCAACATCGAGGCTGCCGAGGAAGGATGCCAGATCATCATCAACAACAGCTACGGATTCGAGCCGTTCATGCTCGAGGTCGTCGATGAGTATCCTGAGATCGAGTTCATCAGCTGCACCAACTGCGCCTCCGCCTTCGATGGCAGGGACAATACCCATAACGCCTTCGCGAATATCTACGAGGGAAGGTACATCGCCGGTGTCGTTGCAGGCCTCAAGCTCCAGCAGATGATCGATGAGGGACAGATCGCTCCTGAAGAGGCAGTGATCGGCTATGTCGGCGCATACTCATTCGCAGAGGTTATCTCCGGCTTCACCGCATACTTCCTCGGCGCAAGGTCGGTATGCCCGTCCGTGACGATGAAGGTCTCCTTCGTAGGATCATGGTCCGATGCCACCGCTGAGTCCGATGCCGCTCTCGCCCTTGCCGACCAGGGCTGCGTGATGATCTCCCAGCACTCCGATAACACGACTCCTGCCACCGCGGCTCAGTCTCGCGGCGTGTTCCATACCGGATACAACAATGACATGACCGGCGTCGCTCCTAACGCATCGCTGATCTCCACCAGGATCGACTGGGCTATCTACTTCTACGAGGCCATCAAGGCATATGTCAACGGAGAGGAGATTCCTCAGGACTGGTGCAAGGGAATGGCTGACGGTGCTGTCGTGATGACTGCGCTCAACGAGGCCATCGCGGCTCCGGGAACGGCTGAGAAGGTCGCGGAGATCGAGGCGACTATCGCTGACGGATCTCTCCAGGTCTTCGATACCAGCACCTTCACTGTCGGAGGAGAGGAGCTTACCCACGCATTCGCCCTCGATACCGATGGTGACTTCACCGCTGATTCCGAAGAGGCCGTGTTCGATGGCGCGTTCCACGAGTCGCTCTTCCAGTCAGCTCCGTACTTCACGGTGCAGATCGATGGCATCGAGTGGCTCAACGCCGCTTATTGATCATCTTCTCAGGAAGATACAGGGGAGGTCCTTCGGGACCTCCTTTTTCTTTCCTATCCGATGATAAGCGAGAAGAGCGCGAGGATGGCAAGCAGGGCAACGTTGAGGATCAGAAAGAGCATGATGTACCTTCCCTTGCTGCCCTGACGGCGCCTGAAGTAGAGCTTGAGCGATATAAGCGACGCAAGCGATGCGATCGGCGTGCCGAGCCCTCCTATATCCGTGCCTATAAGGACACCGCGGAAGCTATCGGTGAAGGAGGAGAGCAGGATCGCCGCGGGGACGTTGCTTATCACCTGGGAAACCAGTGCGGATGTGGATATCGGATGGGTAGCCATAGGAGATTCTATCAGCTTCCTCACCCCTTCGATGTTCCTCATGTTCTCGCTGAATATGAAGAAGGCGACGAAGGTAAGGAGGAGGATGTAGTCTATGCGCCTGAGGATTGCCCTGTCTATCACGATGAGTGTGATAAGTTCCAGGAAGAACAGTACCTTCCAGCTGATGATGTCGAATACCGAGAGCATCGCGATCAGGAGGAACGCCAGGTATATCGCGCTACGGGTCCTGTCCATCCTCCTTATCTCACGCTCTTCCTTCTCCATCGCCCGGCCCTTCGATAAGAGCAGCCAGGAGAAGAGTGCCACTAGAATGGCTGATAGGATCGAGTAGGGGAGAATCGCGGCGAAGAACGGACCTGCACCTACGGAGAAGAAGGAGCAGATGTAGAGATTCTGCGGATTCCCGACCGGCGTCGTCATCGATCCCAGGTTCGCGCTTATCGTCTCAAGTACCACCAGCGCGATGATATACCTCTCATCGGCCCCGGCCCTGTCCATGAGCATCATAGAGAACGGGACGAACATCAGCAGGGACACGTCATTGGTGAAGAGCATCGAGGAGAGGAATACTATGGCCACAAGCAGGAACGAGAGCCTCGCGGTATCCTCTGAGCGTCTCATCAGCGCGCCGGCGACGGAATCGAAGAACCCCGATGCCTTCAGTCCCTCAGATACCCCCATCAGCGAGAACAGAAGAGAGAGCGTGCGGAAGTCGATCGCCTCGATCCATGAGGATGATGGCGGATTGAAGAAGGCCGAGACAAGCGCGGCCAGCACGGCTATGACGAATACCATTTCCCGTTTTATGAAACCTAGCATACCGGGATACCGATGGTATTCGTTTTGCCCCTCTCGTTCAATCGCCTTCAGGCCTTCTGTTCCTTTCCTCGCCATATTCTGCTAATCTCTTTAGAGAGGCTGCCATGATTGATAGGCTTATAATCTATTTTCTCGTATATTCGTTCCTTGGGTATCTTTCCGAGGTCGCTTATTGCTCGATAGGCCAGCACCGCCTTGTCAACAGGGGCTTCCTGTATGGCCCATGGCTTCCGATCTATGGCTTCGGCGGCCTCTTGGTGGTGATATTCCTCGATCCCGTGTCCCAGTGGCCGCCTCTGGTATTCGTGCTGGCGTTCCTGCTTACATCGCTGCTGGAGTACTTCACCTCATGGGCGCTTGAGCGCCTCTTCTCGGTCAAGCTCTGGGACTACTCCAGGATGAAGGTGAACATAAACGGCAGGGTATGCCTGCTGAACTCGACGCTCTTCGGCATCATGGGGCTTGCCGCGGAGTACATCGTGCAGCCGAGGATGTCGCGCCTCATCTCTGATATCCCCACGCATCTGATCCATCCGGTGGCGCTCGTCGTGGCGATGGTGCTATCGGTGGATGCCACGCTCTCGGTTATGAAGATGGCCTCCTTCAAGGCCGGACTCAGGCGCTTCAGGGAGATGCGCAGGGACTTCAACGGACGTGTCGAGGCGCTTGTCGCATCTGGCAAGAAGGAGCTTGCCGAGGAGCTTAGGGCGCGCTTCGAGGCCGATATGGATAAGGCAAGGGCGAGCTTTGCCGGCAGCATGAGGCATATAACGCTCTCTAACCCGACGATGACGGCTAGGAGCAGGGAGATCACGGCCCAGCTCGAGCTGCTCCGCTCATGGACCCATGACAGGAAGGAGCTTATCAAGAGGCAGAAGGCCGAGCTGAAGGCGCTCGATGAGGAGAACCTCGACAAGCTTAGGAGGCAGAGGAATGACAAGGTATAAGGAGATAGCCCGGGAGGTCGAGGCATCGGGGGCCACGCTGGTCGCCGTATCGAAGATGCATCCATATGATGCCGTGCTTGAGGCCTATGCCGATGGCGCCAGGATCTTCGGCGAGAACCGCGTCCAGGAGCTTGAGGCGAAGTTTCCCCTGCCTGCGGAGAGGCCGGAGGGGATGATTGTCTATCTCATCGGGCAGCTCCAGCGCAATAAGGTGAGGAAGGCCGTCGCCCTTGCCGACAGGATAGAGAGCGTCGACAGCCTCCCCCTGATAGAGAAGATCGAGAAGGAGGCTGCTGCGATAGGAAGGCGCATCGATATCCTTCTTGAGATCAACAGCGGGGGAGAGGAGCAGAAGGCCGGATTCAGAAGCGAGGAGGAGACGCTTGAGGCTGCGTCATTCATCATCTCATCATGCCCGCACATCAGGCTGAGAGGGCTTATGACCGTCGGCCCGCTGGGATTCGATGAGGAGAGGAACCGCCGCGCGTTCTCCTATACACAGTCCGTCTTCGAGAGGATGAAGGGGCTCTCCGATGATATAGACGTGCTTTCCATGGGCATGTCATCGGATTGGAGGACGGCGCTTGAATACGGCTCTACAGAGGTGAGGATCGGTACCGCGATCTTCGGGGAGCGCTCATGAGGAGGCTCATCGCGCTCTTGCTTATCATACTGATGGTGATCCCTCCCGTGGTGGCTGATCCGATAGAATATGAGTATGAGCCATATGAAGAGGAGGAGTTCCCCATCTGGTCGTATGAGCTGAGGAGGGCAGAGTCCATCTTCTTCGGTTCTCTCGTCATAACATTCCCGGTGGCCATGGGCGTCTACGCCATCGGCCGCCAGCTGGGTATGCCTACGCCTTCCGAGACCTATCAGGAGGTGCTGGTGGAGGCTGGGATAGCCGCAGGGCTCTCCCTCGTCATCGCCCTGACCGACTGGCTCATAGGACGGTTCTCCGATGATTAGGAGGCGATCCGAGCATACGGTAGCTTCCGCCTCAGGCCGCGTCGATGCCGTGGCCTCTGCCGATGGGGCCATTCCCCGTTCTGCGTTCTCCCATCCGACCGCCATCATCACCGTCAACGGACGTAGGGTGAAGAAGAGCCAGCGGGTTGAGGAGGGGGATGAGATAGCCGTGGAGTGGGATGAGGACGTCTTCGAGGGCATCGAGGCCGAGGATATCGCGCTGAGCGTACTCTATGAGGATGACTCCATCCTCGTGATAGACAAGGCCCAGGGAATGGTCGTCCATCCCGGGGCAGGCGTACACTCAGGCACCCTTGCGAACGCTCTTCTATCACGCTATGGCGAGGATTTCTCCACATCGGAGGATGATAGCCGTCCCGGCATCGTACACCGCCTCGATAAGGATACCTCCGGCGTGATGGTCATAGCCCGGACGCTGGAGAGCCAGAAGGCGCTTCAGGAGCAGTTTGCCTCCCACACGGCCGTGAAGCACTATACCGCGATAGCCCGCGGCTTCTTCCCAGAGGTCCATATGATGATCGAGTCGAGGATCGAGCGCGATCCGAGGGACCGTAAGCGCTTCCGTTCGATCCATGCGGAGACGAGGGGTAAGGAGGCTCTGACGGAGATCTCAGTCATCGCACAGGATGGCTCGTATGCGCTCCTTGATGTGAGGATATATACCGGAAGGACTCATCAGATAAGGGTCCATCTGCAGTCGATCGGACACCCTGTACTCGGCGATCCTATCTACTCATCACGCGATAAGCGCTTTCCGGAGGCGACGCTTATGCTCCATTCCACCACGCTTTCGATCGCCCATCCTGAGACGGGCGAGGTGATGACATTCCGTGCGCCTCTTCCCGAGCGCTTCCGCACCGTCCTCGATACTCTCGGGCTCTCAGAAGCGGCCGCTGTCCTCTAATAGATCGACGTTGAACATCCTCTCCACCCTTATGTTCGATATAGGCCCATGACCGGGATAGACGATGGTGGAGTCGGGGAGGATCATCAGCTTCTCCCTGATGCTCTTCACTAAGAGGCTCTTCGCCACATAGCCCCTTGTCGAGGCCACCGTGCCGGAGCTGAGCGTGTCGCCGGTGAAGATTGCCGAGCCAATGCGGTACACGAGGCTGTCTATCGAGTGGCCGGGAATGAAGAGCGCCTCAACCTCCAGCTCCCCGATCGCTATCCTCTCGCCATCGGAGAGCGTCCTGGCAGGAAAGCCCTCTATCGAGGAAGAGGACGCGTAGATGTCGAAGGAGTAGATCTTCATCAGCGTTCCCAGTCCCGCCGTATGGCTCTCGTGCGCATGCGTTATGAGGACCGCCTTCAGCTCGATGCCGTTGCTCTCTATGATATCCAGCAGCTCCTTGTCGATGTATGAGGGATCGATGATAAGCCCGCTGCCCCTCTCGTCCGATACCACATAGACATTCGCCAGATGCTCTGTCGAGAAGTGCGTGTATATCCTCATCTTGCCGCTCCTTCATCATCCTTGCGGAAGAAGGCCTCCTCAGGATTGGAGTATCTCAGCGATACCCCGCGCGTCGTGCAGCCACGGAAGTTCGTCCGCTTGAGGTTCGCGTCCTCCATATCGGTGTCTATCAGGCGGGAGAGGGAGAAGTTCGAGAAGTAGAAGTCGTTTCCCGAGAAATCGGAATCGATCGCGTCTACGCCCATGAAGTTGTTGTGGATCACGGTGCTGTCATTGATGCGCGAGAAGACGAACGATGAGCCCGCGAAGACCGAGTAGCGGATATCCATATCCGTGAAGGTGCAATCATGGAAGAAGCAGTAGTCGAAGAAGCAGGAGATGATAGAGGAGGAGCGGAACGCGCAGCCTTCGAATATAGAGAAGGAGAACGTGCATCCCGTGAGCCTGAGTCCCTCTCCAGCCGTTATACCGCGTATCTCGGCGTTGACCATGGCCAGATCCGTGATATGGCTGCCTGCGACGAGCCTCTCCCTAAGCTCCGCATCAACGCGTTCCCGTACGTCCTGAGGGGAATGGTGGTAGCAGAAGCTGCTGCTGCCGCATGTGAAGGACTGGCATCCCGGCTCGCTGCATCTCGTGAAGGGGAACATCGGATACCTGCTCCTAGAGGGCGAAGCCGATGCCTATGTACGGCGTGAAACGGTACTGCATTAGCCTCTCGCTGCTTCCGATGATATTGCCCAGATCGTTGAAGTCCAGATTGACATACCCAAGGTAATAACCTCCCTTGACCCCGGCCGATAGGTACATTCCGTCTGACAGGAGGCCTCCTGTGAAGCGCCACTTGAGGCCCACGTCGGCAAGCACGCCAAGACCTGTTCCTATGATGTCCTTGGCGAAGCACATCGGGATATCCACGGCGATCGCGAGCTGGAGAAGGAGGGAGCGCTCCTGGTTGAGGGGGATGCTGAACCCAGGACCTACGTATATGCCGATCGTGGCTTCTGGGGAGGCTCCGCCGAGGCCTAGAAGGCCGTATATGCCGCCATACGCATGAACGATGGAGTCTGCTGAGGCCGAGTAGTCCAGCCCTAGATGGCTTCCATCATGCACGCTATAGGCGAAATTCAGCGAATGGATGGTGGAGGCTGATGCCGGAACGATGAGAGCTGATGCGATCAGCAGTATGGTGATGATTCTTCTCATTGGTAAAGTATAGCATACCATCTCAGATATATCTTCCAGTGATGCTTTCATTCGATGCCCGGACCATATCAGGAGTGCCTTCAGCCACGATCCTGCCTCCGTCTTCTCCTCCGCCCGGCCCCATGTCGATAATCCAGTCGGCATTCCTGATGATATCCATGTCATGCTCGATGACCACCACGGTCGCGCCGCTCTCGATGAGTGTCTGGAACACGGATAGGAGGACGCGCACATCCAGAGGATGGAGGCCTATGGTGGGTTCATCGAATACGAATAACGCGTCGCCTTGAGGCCTTCCCATCTCGCTTGCCAGCTTCAGCCTCTGTGCTTCTCCCCCAGAGAGCGATGGTGTCTCCTCTCCGAGCCTGAGGTATCCAAGTCCAAGATCAGCGAGGGTCTGGAGCCTCTGACTGATACACTTCAGCGAGCGGCATGCCTCGAGTGCCGTGCTTACATCCATGTCCATCAGCTCCGAGATGGTATATGCATTTCCATCACCTGTCGCGCATCTGACCGTGTCCGCGTCCTTCGAGTAGCGGGAACCACGGCAGTCAGGGCAGGGGATCTCCACGTCAGGCAGGAACTGCACGTCGAGGCTTATCGAGCCTGTGCCGTCACAGGTGGGGCATCTGAGCCTGCCGGTGTTGTAGGAGAAATCCCCAGCCTTGTAGCCGAGCCTCTTCGCGTCTTCTGTCCTGGCAAGGAGCCTGCGCAGCTCATCGTGGATATCCGCATAGGTCGCAACGGTCGAGCGGACGTTGATCCCGATAGGAGTGGCATCGATGAGCTTCACGGTGCGTATGCCTACGGCCTCTATTGATACGACATGGTCAGGAAGCTTCCTTTTCTGCATCATCGCCTCCAGCGCCGGTACGAGGCTTTCGAGGATCAGCGTCGTCTTTCCCGATCCAGATACCCCTGTCACTACGGTAAGACGCCCCTTAGGTATCGATACAGAAAGCGGACGGACCGTATGTATGGCAGATGTGGTAAGCCTTATCGTTCCATCGCTGAACATCCTGTCGTGAGAGACAGGGTTCCTTACGAGTACCTTCTCTCTCCCTGAGAGGAACGGTCCGATCCTCGATGCAGGATCCTTCTCGATCGCCTCTATCGTCCCTTCCGCTATGACGCGTCCTCCGTTCCTTCCGGCCTCCGGCCCCATCTCGATGATCCAGTCGGCCTCAGAGAGTATGGCGGTATCATGATCGACGAGGATGACTGAGTTGCCATCGGCCACTAGGTCATGCATCACCCTAGTCAGCCCTTGTATGTTTGATGGATGCAATCCGATGGATGGCTCGTCTAGGACATACATCACTCCGGTCGTGCGGTTGCGCACCGCGCGCGCCAGCTGCATCCTCTGCCTCTCTCCCGTAGAAAGGGTTGATGCGGCCCGGTCAAGCGTGAGGTATCCCAGCCCAAGCTCCATGAGCCTCCTTGCGACGTCTAGGAAGGATCCGGTGATGCTCTCCGCCATCTTCCTCATCTCCTCAGGAAGCGATGGAGGAACATCCTGGACCCATCTTATGAGATCTGAGAGCGTCATTGCCGTAGCCTCGTCCAGGGATATCCCTAGTATCTTCGGCTCCCTTGCTCTTTCAGATAGCCTCGTTCCATGGCATGATGGGCAGATATCCTCCTTCAGGAAGCGTTCCACCCGCTTCATCCCCTGCTCATCCTTCACCTTCGAGAGCGCGTTCTCGACGGTGTAGACCGCGTTGTAGTATGTGAAGTCAAGCTCTGCGGCCTGATTGGTCTTCTTCGCGTGGTAGATGATATGCCTCTTCTCAGCAGGGCCGTCGAATACGATCTCCTTCTCCCTGTCGGTCAGATCCCTGAATGGTACATCGGTGCGTACTCCCATCTCACGGCACACGTCAGTCATCAGCGACCACATCAGGGAGTTCCAGGGCGCGACCGCTCCCTGGTCTATGGTAAGGGATTGGTCAGGTACCAGAGATGATCTGTCGACGGTGCGGATTATCCCTGTCCCGTTGCATCTGGGGCAGGCCCCCTGGCTGTTGAACGCCAGCTCTTCCGCGGATGGGGCTTGGAATGACACACCGCACTCGGGACATATGAGATCCTCACCGGCTGCCACGCGGAGAGTAGGGGGAATGCAATGTCCGTTCGGACACCGATGGCTTGCGAGACGGGAGAACATCAGACGCAGGCTGTTCAGCAGCTCCGTTCCTGTGCCGAAGGTGCTTCGTATGCCTGGGACTCCTGGCCTCTGGCGCAGCGCGAGGGCCGCTGGTATGTAGGAGACATCGCTTACCCATGCTTTCTCCGCCTGTGTCATGCGCCGCCTGGTATATGTTGATAGCGCCTCCAGATAGCGTCTGGAGCCTTCCGCGTATAGCACTCCGAGGGCAAGGGATGACTTGCCTGATCCAGATACCCCGGCAATGGCAACGATCCTGCCGAGAGGGACATCCACATCTATATCCTTGAGATTATGTACCTTGGCTCCTCTTATCTTGACACATTCCATCATCTTCTCCATATGCTTTTACCTTTCTGCCTGCATTTGCTGTATAGACTCCTGCGATTATAAGCGCCGCGCCTGCTGCCTGTCCCAAGGTGAATGGCTCGTCAAGCAGCACCGCGCCCGCTGCGATCGACACGAGCGTCGCGACCCCGATGAACGATGAGGTGCGGTTGACGCCTATCAGCGAAAGCGCCTTATTTGCGAGGAAGAATGCCGCTATCGAGCAGCCGATTCCCTGATAGAGTATCGCTGCGAGGAAGCCAGGATCGCGTAGCGGCAGCAGCAGTATGTCCTTGAGGCTGCCATCAGCAGCTCCCTCTCCGATGGCGATGAGGGGAAAGAGGATCGCGCCTGCGATCAGCATTGCGTATGTGACCTCCGCGTCGGTATAGTCCGATGCCTTCTCTACTGATACGCTGTATAGCGCGTATGACACGACTGCGATCATGAGTGATGCGTATCCGATTGCAGAGACGCTTGCTCCTCCGCCGAGCGCGAGCGTAGTGGCGATGACGCCGGAGAGCGTGATGGCGATACCTGCAGCCTGCAGCCTTCTAGGCCTCTCGTGGAGGATCAGCGCGGAGGCTATGAGTGAGGCGACGGGGATGCATGCGAGCATCACGCCGCTTTCCGATGCCGTGGTGTGGCTTATTCCCACGGTCTCGGCTATGAAGTAGATGCAGGGATTGAGGAGCGCCACGAGAAGGAGAGGCCTCAGCCTCTTCCTCCTCAGGTCTATCCTGATGATGCCCGCGGCGGCGCATAGCGACATCACGATGGCGGCGATCAGGAACCTCCATCCAAGGAGCGCGGCCCAGCTGGCGCTCGCGGTTGCATCCTTCGTGAAGATGTAGCTCAGGCCATACAGCGTCTCAGCACCGAGAGCGGAGAGCGATCCTTTCACCGTGTCCTTCATACCGCCCCTGATTCTCTGGCTTTTGCCCTTCCTTTGCAACGGGGCCTTCACTCTCGCTATAATCGTCCTATGCGCTTCCAGATCAGAAGGTCGATAAACAACATCTATTCCGCCTTATCCATCGATGATGGACGCCTCTACACAGCCCGTATCAAGGGAAAGGTCATGCGCAAGGATGAGGCGGAGTACAGTCCGGTGGCTGTCGGTGATATCGCGATAGGAGAGCCCTATTCGGAGAACGAGGCCCTCATCTCCTCGATAGAGGAGAGGCGGAGCGCGTTCAGGCGCTGGAACACCAAGAGGGAGCTTAACCAGACGATAGCCGCCAATCAGGACATGACCGCGATCGTCACATCACCCTCGTCGCCACCATTCCGTCCGCGCTTCATCGACCGGGCGATCGCCTCCTCATCAGGCGCCTCGATCCTGATCATCCTCAACAAGGCCGATGATGATATCCCACAATACGTCATGGATTCACTCTCCCTCTATGAGGAGATCGGATTCAGGACGCTGCGTGTCTCATCCAGGAGCGGAGAGGGCATAGAGGAGCTGAAGGGGCTCCTGCAGGGGCGCATTACCGCGTTCGTGGGACAGAGCGGGGTAGGGAAGTCCACCCTGATAAACACCATCCTTGAGACGGAGCAGCGCACCGGTGAGGTCTCATACAAGTACAACAGAGGCCGTCATACCACCAATCATTCCCTCTTCCTGGAGAAGGATGGGATCGCCCTTATCGACACGCCGGGAGTGCGTGAGATAGAGGTTCCCTTCGAGGAACTGTCACTGGTTTCAGAGGCCTTTCCTGAGCTGAAGGAGGCCCAGTGCCGCTACGACGGCTGCCTCCATCACGGCGAGGATGGCTGCGGCGTGCCGTCGCTTATCGAGGACGGAAGGATGAGCGAGGAGCGCTACGAGAGCTATCTGAGGATACTCTCATCCCTTGAGTCGAGGAGGCCGTTCTTCATGAGGAGGGGCAATGATAGACGATAGGACCGTCCGGGACACGGAGCTGGACAAGGTGCTGGAGAGCGTCAGGGGCTATGCCCTCTCCCCGGAGGGCCGGGATGCCATCACGCCGTCGATGCTCACCGCTGATAGGAATGAGATAGAGCGTAGGGCTGATCGTATCGGAAGGTATATCTCCTACCTCGGAGGTGACGCTCCCGACTCGTTCCCTTCGATCTCATCCATATTCGAGTACGCCTCCCATACCCATGCCGACCTCGATGGACCCGATATCCACAGGGCAGGAGAGTTCCTCTCCTCATATGCCTCCATGCTCTCATTCATAGGCGAGGAGGAGCGCATGGATGAAGAGCTGATGGCGCTTTCAGGAGAGATCCTATCTTCCCTCGATCCCGATGGTGAGGTCTATGAGGATCATCCGCGCCTGCTGCCGCTTATCCGTAAGCGCGAGGAGGCTAAGGGCGAGCGTATGCGCTACTCCACGGCGTTCATGAGGGGCCACAGGGAGAGCATGCAGCAGTCGGAGCCGCTCTACCGTAACGAGCGTGTCGTCATACCGATGCGTAGCGACCAGAAGGTCGAGGGTGTGTATGTCTCTGGGGCATCTGCCTCCGGTTCCACACTATTCGCCGAGCCTTTCGAGCTTGTGGCGCTGAACAACGAGGTCGTCATCGCCGAGGAGAGGATACGCGCGGAGAAGGCGAGGATACGCCATGAGCTGTCCGCGGCGGTACGTGACGCGCTGCCGGTGATGCGCACGATGCTTTCGGAGGTAATCGACTTCGATTATCACTATGCCTTCGCCCTCTGGGCACGGAGGAACGACGCGAGGCATCCGCTCTCAGGCGTGACGCTCTCCCTGAAGGAAGCTAGGCATCCGCTCCTTGGCAGCAAGGCCGTCCCGATAACGATAGAGCTTGGAAGCGGCATACGCGCGGTGGTCCTCTCCGGCGCGAACGCGGGAGGAAAGACGGTGACGATGAAGACGGTGGCGCTTCTTTCGCTGCTGTACCAGATGTCGGGGTATATACCGGCATCAAGGGACAGCGTGATGCCCATCTTCACCTCGTTCTATGCCGACATAGGCGACGGGCAGTCGATACTCGATGCTGCGTCCACGTTCTCCTCCCATATGAAGAATATCGCGGCGATATCCCGCCGTGCCGATAGCGGCTCGCTCGTGATACTCGACGAGCTTGGTTCCGGCACCGACCCTGAGGAGGGCTCCGCGCTCTCCGTCGCGATACTCCGCTATCTCTCGCGCCATGCAGGCCTTACGTTCATCACCTCGCATTACTCTGCAGTCAAGAGCCTTGCGTACTCGGAGGATGCCATGCTCAACGCCTCGATGGAGTTCGACGAGCGCTCCGGCATGCCGACCTACCGCGTGCTTGAGGGTATTCCCGGAGATAGCCACGCGCTGGCCACTGCGCTTCGCATGAACATGCCGCGTGAGATCGTCGACGAGGCCTCCGCGTCCCTCCGTGGCGGCGATGCCACCAGCGCCTCGATCATCAAGGCCCTGCTCTCGAAGGAGCGCACGCTTGACCGCAAGATAACGGCCCTGGCGCTGCAGAAGAGGGATGAGGATCGCCGTGAGGGCGAGATCGCTGAGCGGGAGAAGGCGGTCGAGAGAAGGGAGCAGGAGCTTCGCCGCGGCGGCGTGAAGGAGATCGACGATTACCTCCATCAGACGCGCCGTGAGCTTGAGAGGCTCGTCAGCGATCTGAAGACAGGGAAGCTGACGAAGGAGAAGACGAAGGCGGCGAGGCGCTTCACTGAGGCGATAGAGCAGAAGAAGGAAGAGATAGCGGCCATGGTGGGCGAGGAAGAGGAGGAGACCTCCGATGAGACCTTCGTTCCCGGCGATGAGGTCTTCTGCGGCAGCGCGGGAACGCCGGGACGCGTGGTATCCGTCGATGGCAGCCAGCTCTCCGTCTCCCTTGAGAACGGGCTGAGGCTCACCATCCGCAGCTCGATGGCGCGGCACAGGACGAGGAAGAAGGAAGAGGAGAAGCCCTCCGTTTCATATGGCACAAGCTCGAAGAGGGCGGAGTACACGATGGATCTCAGGGGCCTGACGCTTGAGGAGGCGCTCAGGCGCATCGATGACCAGATCGAGGCCGCGCTCCTTTCAGGGCTCTCATCCTTCTCGATCATCCATGGCTATGGAGATGGCATCCTGCAGCGCGGCATCCACGAGTACCTCAAGAAGCGGAGGGAGGTGAAGGACTACAGCTTCGCCCGTCCGGAGGATGGAGGGATGGGAAAGACCTACGTGACGCTTTCCCTTTAGCGCTCCTTCTTCCTTGAAGGGAGCTGGGCGGCTATGACGGCGGCGAAGACGAGGGCGCATCCGACGCTCTCCCTCACGCTCATGCGCTCGGATAGCAGCAGGGCCCCTCCGATCGCGGCCCATACGCTCTCAAGCGAGAGCAGCAGCACCGCGTGCGATGGCCTGACGTATCTCTGGCCTACAACCTGGAGCGTGTAGGCTATGCCGCAGGAGAAGACTCCGGCGTAGAGTATGGGGAGCCATGCGGATGTTATCGCGTCCATCCCCGGCGCTTCGGCGATCATCCCCGGCGCGGCGATGATGCTGCCGAAGAGGAACTGGAACATCGACAGCACGACGCCGTCAACGTCCTTGCCGACCTTGTCGATCGCGATGATGTGGAAGGAGAAGAGGAGGGCGCAGAGGATGAGGAAGAGGTCCCCGCGGGCGATGCCCTCATCCGAGCTGAGGCATAGGAGATACATCCCCAGAAGGGCCGCCGCGGCCGCGATCCATGTCCGCCTCTCGATGCGCTTTCCCATCAGCACGGAGATGAACGGCACGAGTATTATGTAGATCGAGGTGATGAAGCCGCCCTTTCCGGCCCCTGACTGGGCCACGCCGAACTGCTGCGTCACCGCCGCCGCTATCAGCAGGGAGCCGCAGAGGAGCCCCGAGAGGAGCGTCCGCTTCCAGTAGTCCTTCTGGTCCTTCTCCCTCATGATGCGCGGTATGGCGATGGGAAGGAGTACGATGGCTCCGATCATCATGCGTATGCTGTTGAAGGTGAATGGTCCGATCGACTGGGAGGAGACCGACTGTGCGACGAAGGCGAAGCCCCAGATGACAGAGGTCAGAAGTAGTAGCAGCGCTGCGTTTCTCTCTTTCATACAGCGCGCAATATTACACCAGAACCCACCGCTTCCCCAATAGGATCGGAAGCGCTATCAGCGATAAAGTTCCGTTCCGCTCTCCCTGTAGGCTTCCTTGCGCTTCTCCAATAGCTCGTCTAGGTCCTCGCCCTCATCGGCCTCCGTCTCGAGGTCGATGGAGAAGAGCTCGAGGCCCAGGGCGGTGTACTCCGCCTGGAGCGATGGCTCGGCGTGCATCCCGAGGTCGAGCCTGAAGCGCTCATCCCGGAAGGCCCTTACCGCATCCTCGGTCTTCTCCAGATACGTCCTGCCTGTCTTCAAGTTCCTTATCGAGATGATGCCACGCACCTTGTCTGGGCGTGAGAAGATACCATAATCCTGCATACGGTGGAGTATATCGCCAAAAGGCGGCGCTGTCTCCATCATGCATCAGCGGCTGAGGCCGGTATTCTTGCCACACTTCGGCCGATATGGTGAATTATCGAGGTAAGAAAATACAGTCTACACGACAATTACATGTTTATGTGTTTGTAATTTGCTTTCGCAAAGTATATCATCGATTAGAAGCACTTTCATTCAGGAAGGTAATAATGGAACAGCAGATTCAGGATCTCGTCGCTTCCATCAGGAAGGAAGGAATCGATACGGCCAAGGCCGAGTCAGCAAGGATCATCAGCGAGGCGGAGGCAAAGGCTGCCGCCATCATCGAGGATGCCGGGCGCGAGAAGGAGAGGATGATCGAGGATGCCAGGCGCTCCATCGAGACGGAGAGGGCATCTGCGGAGGCTTCCATAAGGCAGGCCGCGCGCGATGTCTCCCTTTCGCTCAGGAAGAGCATCGAGGATGCCTATTCCGCGATACTTCGTGCCGATACGGAGGGCGCGATGCATGGCGATGGGCTCGTGGCGATACTCAGCCAGGTGCTTTCCGCGGAGCTTTTGGATAAGGCCATCGAGCTTTCGCCATCCGATCTCTCCGCCCTTGAGGCACGCCTCACGTCCCAGTTCGCCTCCCAGATCCGCTCAGGCCTCGAGTTCAGGCCGTCACAGGGAGTGACCTCTGGATTCCGTATCGCGGAGAAGGATGGTTCTGGGTATATAGACGTGACGGGTGAGAGCGCGGCTGACCTGCTTCTGCCTTATCTCTCATCCTCGCTCAAGGCGCTGCTGAAGGGCTGAAGATGGCTGAGTACTACTACTTCGCCTCGACCCTTCCCATGCTGGTGATGGGGCGGGAGACGCCCATAAGCTATGAGGATTTCATGACGGCGGCCGAGAGGCAGCTGTCCAAGAGGGACTATCAGAGCCTCTGCTCGCTCTCGTTCCAGTCCGATAAGGCGCCATCCACGAGGATAGCGAAGGAGTGGAAGGAGTACCGTGACAGGATCGAGTCGCTGATCGTCTCGGAGAGGGCTTCCCTTCTCGGATTCGAGGGCTATGGGGAAGGGGAGGCTGCCGATAAGGCCCTCCGTGACCGCATCCACTCGATCGTCACCGAACTTGATCCGCTCGAGGCCGAGAAGGCCGTGCTTTCGCTCTACTTCGATTTCCTCTCCTCTCGTGAGGGCGGTTCTCCGTTCAGCACGGAGGCGCTGATGATCTATGCTCTGAAGCTGCAGCTGATGGAGCGGGCAGCGGCGTTCTCCGAGGAGAAGGGACAGGCAGAGTTCGATAGGCTCTATAAAGCGATAGAAACGGATATTTTCCGATAAGGAGTGTATATGGCAACAAGCGCAAGAGGCCGCGTTACCGGCGTGAACGGAAACATGGTTAACGTCCGCTTCGATGATAAGGTCATAAAGAACGAGGTGGGATACATCCACGTCGGAGAGACGAGGCTGAAGAGCGAGATAATCAGGATCACCGACGGGGTGGCGTCGATGCAGGTCTATGAGATGACCGGCGGCATCAAGGTCGGCGACGAGGTGGAATTCACCGGTGAGATGCTCTCCGTGGAGCTTGGACCGGGGCTGCTGACACAGGTCTATGACGGACTGCAGAATCCTCTTCCGGATCTTGCCGAGAAGTGCGGCTTCTTCCTCGACCGCGGCGTGTACCTCTCTCCGCTTCCAGATAAGGAGTGGGACTTCACCCCCACGAGGAAGGTCGGGGACACGGTGCTTGCCGGAGACTCCTTCGGAACGGTGCCTGAGGGTATCTTCACCCATCGCATCACCGTGCCGTTCTCCCTTCAGGGTGAGTGGACGATAAAGGCGATCGCCGATAAGGGCATGCACAGGAGCCGTGAGACGGTCTGCACGATCGCCAATGCCAAGGGCGAGACGAAGGATCTCACGATGATCATCACCCAGCCTGTGAAGGTCGCCATCAAGTCATACGCCGAGCGCGTGATGCCTGATGAGCCGATGGTGACGAAGATCAGGCTGATAGATACCTTCCTGCCGGTGGCCAAGGGCGGCACGTACTGCATCCCAGGCCCGTTCGGTGCTGGTAAGACGGTGCTGCAGCACCTTACGTCAAGGAACGCCGATGTCGATATCGTCATCATCGCGGCGTGCGGAGAGCGTGCCGGTGAGGTCGTCGAGATCCTCAAGGAGTTCCCTGAGCTGACGGACCCGAAGACCGGGCGCAGCCTCATGGAGCGCACGATCATCATCTGCAACACATCCTCGATGCCTGTCGCGGCCAGGGAGGCCTCCGTATACACGGCGGTGACGATGGCCGAGTACTACAGGAACATGGGACTTGATGTGCTGCTCCTCGCTGACAGCACCTCGCGCTGGGCACAGGCGATGAGGGAGATGTCCGGACGTCTGGAGGAGATTCCTGGCGATGAGGCGTTCCCTGCATACCTTGAGTCCAGGATCGCGGAGTTCTACGAGAGGGCCGGTAAGGTCAGGATGAGGGACGGAAGCATCGGATCGGTCACGATCGGCGCGTAAGTACCCTGCGATCGATCCGATGGACTCCTGGTCGAAGTACCATGGCATCATCGATCCGGCAGAGGTCGAGGAGGCCTATTCCTACCTCAGGCGCAGCAACGAGATAGGGCAGATGATGAAGGTCGTAGGCGAGGAAGGCACGAGCCTTGAGGATTATATCGTCTATCAGAAGGGCGAGTTCCTCGATGCGGTATACCTCCAGCAGAACTCCTTTGATCCGGTCGATGCGACTGTATCGGTAGAAAGACAGCAGGATTCGTTCGCTCTCCTTCTCGATATACTCCGCGCGGATCTGTCGCTTGCCGATAAGAAGGAGGCCAGGACCTTCTTCAATGATCTCAGGCAGCGTTTCCTCGACTGGAACGGAACCGCGGAGAGCGATGAGGCGTTCGCCTCGCGCAGGGCGGCCGTCGCTGATTTCTATAAGGAGAAGAGCAGATGATGGATAAGGTATATACGAAGATAGATTCCATCGTGGGAAACGTCATCACCGTACGCGCGGAAGGTGTCAGGAACAATGATCTGGCAGAGATAACCACTTCCAGCGGCACGGGTTACGCCAACGTGATCAAGCTTGATGGCGATAAGGTTTCCCTTCAGGTCTTCCAGGGCGGCCAGGGCGTCTCGACCGGTGACAGCGTGCGCTTCCTGGGCGTTCCTATGCGCGTCAGCTACTCAGATGACCTTCTCGGACGCGTCTTCGATGGCGCGGGAAAGCCGAGGGACAACGGGCCGTCTCTTGAGGAGAACATGGTGGAGATCGGCGGACCGTCGGTAAACCCGTCGAAGAGGATACTCCCTAACAAGATGATCAGGACCGGTATCCCGATGATCGATGTCTTCAACACCCTCGTCGAGTCGCAGAAGCTTCCTATCTTCTCCGTCTCCGGAGAGCCGTATAACGAGCTTCTGGCGCGCATAGCGATGCAGGCCGAGGTAGATATCATCGTGCTCGGCGGCATGGGACTGAAGTATGACGACTACCTCTTCTTCCGCAACACGCTGGAGAAGTCTGGAGCGATGTCGAGGACGATAATGTTCATCCATACCGCCTCCGATCCTACGGTAGAGTGTACGCTCGTGCCTGATATGGCGCTGGCGGTCGCCGAGCATTTCGCGCTTGACGGGAAGAAGGTGCTTGTCCTCCTTACCGATATGACGAACTTCTGCGACGCGCTGAAGGAGACGGCGATCACGATGGAGCAGGTTCCTTCCAACAGAGGATACCCTGGAGATCTCTACTCCGCGCTCGCTTCCCGCTATGAGAAGGCTGTCAGCTTCGTGGGTGCCGGATCTGTCACGATCCTCGGCGTTACCACGATGCCTGGCGATGATGTAACGCACCCGGTTCCTGACAACACAGGATACATCACCGAGGGGCAGTACTACCTGCGCCATGGGCATATCGAGCCATTCGGATCGCTCTCCAGGCTCAAGCAGAACGTCAATAAGGACACCAGGAGCGACCACAGGTCGCTGATGGATGCCATGATCAAGCTCTACTCCGCGTACAAGGACTCGCAGGAGAAGAGGTCGATGGGATTCACGATGTCCGACTGGGACGAGAAGCTCCTGAGATACGGCGCGGCGTTCGAGTCGAGGATGATGGACCTGAAGGTGAATATCCCTCTGGAGGAGGCCCTCGATGAGGGATGGAGGATCCTTGCCGAGTGCTTCGAGCCGAGCGAGACGGGACTGAGGTCCGATCTCATCGCCGAGTACTGGCCGAAGAGGAGCTGAGAGAGTGGGTGTCAAGCTAACGAAGAACGAGCAGAAGAAGCAGAAGGACCAGCTCAAGCAGTTCCAGCGCTATCTTCCGACCCTTCAGCTCAAGCAGCAGCAGCTGCAGAGCGTGATCCGCGAGGCGGAGAACGAGATCTTGAAGCTCAAGGAGGAGCAGCAGAGGGCTGTCGCGGCTCTCTCCGGATGGGTCGCGGTCTATGGCGGCGACGCCGCATTCCCCCCGGAGCGCTCGATAGGCACGCTGGTGCAGATAGAGCGCATCGAGAAGGATAGGGAGAATATCGCGGGAGTCGAGGTCCCTGTCTTCCGCCGCCTCGTGTTCAAGGATATAAGGTACGATCTCAGGTACTATCCCCTATGGGTCGATAAGGCCTTGGTGGCGCTGAAGGACATCGCGAAGTACGATGCCCTCGTGAAGACGCTCCAGGAGAGGATAGACCTCCTGCAGAAGGAGCTGAGGACTACGGTACAGCGCGTCAACCTCTTCGAGAAGGTGAAGATACCTGAGGCGAAGGAGAATATCCGCGTGATATCGATATATCTCCAGGATCAGCAGACCGCGGCCGTCGTGCGCGGAAAGATAGCCAAGCGCAAGCTGGTGAAGGCAGGCTGAGATGATAGAGAGGATGAAGAAGACCATAGTGCTTGCGTCCTCCTCCCATAGGGCGGAGCTGCTCTCCTCCCTGAGGGATCTGGGTATCATGCATATCACGGATATCATCACCAAGTCGGTGCCTCTTGATGATCTGGAGAAGAGGAGGGCGGAACACGCATCGGTGCTGCAGACGCTGAAGGAGCGCGGGGATAAGAAGGCCGCGCCTGCATCCGGTGACTTCAGCACCGTCCATGCCTCTGTCATGTCCCTCCTTACGGAAGAGGAGGAACTCCGCGATAGCGTGATAGCCCTGCAGAACGAGAGGGAGCGCATCCTTCCCTTGGGAGAGTTCGATCCTGAGGCTCTCAGGTCGCTTTCGAAGGACGGCGTGGAGCTGAGGATATATACCGGTACCAAGAAGGACGAGACGATCCTCGCCGCTTCTGATATAAGCTACTTCCCGCTGCGATACGAGGGGAAGGGGATCGCGGTCGCGATCCTCGGACAGGATGTGCCGGAGGGCTCGTCGCTCTCGCCGTTCGCCCTGCCGTCCTCCTCGCTCTCAGAGATAGATGCACAGCTGCTCTCATCGAGGGAAAGGCTTAAGGAGATCGACGGGAAGATAAGGGCCGCCGCCGCTTATATCCCCCTCTATGAGAAGGAGCTTCGTAGGGAGGATGAGGATATAACGTTCGAGCGCGTCTCGGAGAGCGTGGGCGGTGATGATATCGTCTACCTTACCGGGTATATCCCGGAGTCGGACGTGCCGCGCTTCACCGAGTACGCCAAGAGGGAAGGGCTGGCCTATTCCCTCTCAGATCCCGGCCCCGATGACAACCCGCCGACGAAGGTGCGCTATAAGGGCTTCGTGAGGATCGTCAAGCCTGTCTTCGATATACTCGGCACGGTTCCTGGCTATAATGAGTATGATATCTCATCGTACTTCCTCGTCTTCTTCTCGCTCTTCTTCGCGATGATCATAGGAGACGCGGGCTACGGCATCATATTCATGCTCATCAGCCTCATCATGCAGCTGAGGTCGAGGAAATGCACCGATATCAACATCCTGCTGTACGTGGTTGGAGCTGCGACGGTGGTATGGGGCGCGGTGACAGGCACGTGGTTCGGCTCGCTCACGATACTTGAGCGCGTCCCGTTCCTGCAGCGCCTGGTGATTCCATCGATCGCCAACTATCCCGAACTCTTCGGCCTTGATGCGTCATATACGCAGAACATGCTGATGAAGTTCTGCTTCATGCTTGGTACGGCGCAGCTCTCTCTTGCCAGGGTGATGAACATCATCCGCAAGGCCAGGGAAAGGGATCTTTCGCTCGTCGCAGAGATAGGATGGCTCATGGATGGCATACTCCTATACTTCCTCGCGCTCAACCTCGTCATAGGCGAGCCGTTCCCGATCTCCGTGGTCGGTATCGGCGTGGGCACGGGATTCGTGCTTGTATGCCTCTTCTCATCGCAGGGACCTGGGGTTCCGTTCGTAAAGGGAATGCTCTCGAGCCTCTCTGGCTTCTTCACGACATTCCTCGATACGATCTCGTGCTTCTCGAACCTGATGAGCTATATAAGGCTGTTCGCGGTCGGCATGGCATCCCTTGCCATCGCCCAGTCCTTCAACAGCATGGGTGGCGGTATGCTCGGAGGCGTGATGTTCATCATCGGCGTCCTCGTCATACTCCTTGGGCATGTGCTTAACCTCGTGATGGGACTTCTGTCGGTCGTCGTTCACGGCGTGAGGCTCAATCTACTGGAATTCTCCGGCGCTCTCGGCATGGAGTGGGCCGGATACAACTACGAACCGTTCAGGAAGATGGTTCAGGATAATGAATAGCTAAGGAGAAGGATATGGAAAACCTCGCTTATCTTGGAATGGCTTGTGCACTCTGCTTGTCTGCACTCGGATCTGGACTCGGAACAGGCTGCGCGGGACAGGCTGCAGTAGGCGGCTGGAAGAAGTGCTATGCGGCTGGAAAGCCGGCTCCGTTCATCATGGTTGCCTTCGCCGGCGCACCGCTGACCCAGACGATCTACGGCTTCCTGCTGATGAACTTCATCCGTTCCGCGCTCGCAGGCGGTGCCTCACCGCTTCTTTGCTTCGGAACAGGCGTCTTCGGCGGACTCGCGATCGGACTCTCGGCATGGATGCAGGGAAAGGTATCCGCAGCGGCTTCTGATGCGCTCGGCGAGACAGGAAAGGGAACGGCCAACTACTTTATCGTAATCGGTATCGTAGAGACCGTCGCTCTCTTCACCCTCGTCTTCTGCCTCCTCCTTCTCGGCTGATAAGGAACATAAAGGCAATGCAGAGAGGCTGTCGCAAGGCAGCCTCTTATACTCTCTCAATAGTAACATATGTGCTCACGCTATATCTGGTAGTTTCATCTATACAGAACACCATATATTTGTTTCTATTCCTCCAATTATCTCTATTTCTAAGAATTCTGTTCGTCAAAAGCTAGTCACACGATAGAATTGAAGCACATTCTATCTTAAAGCAATTGACCAACACCATATAAATGAAGGCTATGTATGTGCACCAGCAAGCTAGGAAAATCAGCTGCTGGTCATCTGTTGCTGCTTCCACTCAGGTCAACCTACAGCTCACGCTTAGGCATAAGTCATCTCGCTCCATACTACACGGATATTAACCTTTTAAAAGATTCATAACCAATGTCACCATGATATCCTTTTCTTCCGGCCTTGATTCAGCAATCATCAGGGTTATTGCCACAAGTGCTCCATTGGAAATAATCATTTTCCCAGACGAAGAGAAGAGCATTCCATTCTTCTGAAGAAATGAAACCTGAACTCTATTCTATTAACTATGTAAAAATACTGAAATTCTCATAATTCCTTCTGTTTCAATGAAATCATAATGCATTCCCAGTTGAATGTTCTT
>CASFZR010000028.1 GCA_949299185.1 uncultured Spirochaetales bacterium | reverse complement strand
GCCCGTTCTCGAGATTGAGGATATCATCATTCATGGCCGTATGGCTTAAGCAAGCTCCTCCTGTTTATTTCTTTGTGGTTATTGAAATTATAACAGAAAAGGCTTGCTTTTTCTATGCCGGGATACCTCAGATTCCGAATTAATTCATTTTATTGGAAGAAATTACGTTACCGTACTCAGATAATCGAGTAGGAGGTATCTGAGAAGATAAACCTCTCAGAATCCCGTCCTCTCACACCACCGTACGTACCGTCCGGTATACGGCGGTTCCTAAATCGCGGCGTGTACCCTCTGGTACACGTCATACAGGAACGTATAGCCTGCTCTGCGGAGCAGGTTGTTGTTAACCCATTTGCTTACCTGGTGGAACCCGGAAAATGCCCAGAATCCCTGTCTTGCGTTGGCAACCTTGAGGGCATCTTCATGCGGTGCTTTGCAGTTCTTGGTGAAGAATGCATATCTTGAGCGTGGCCTCCAGTACCTTCTGAATATCAGGCATCTGATGCGATGCCTCAGCCATTCATCAAGCGCTTGCAGCTTCTTCTTTGCATTGGCATATCTGAAGTAGCTCACCCATCCGGTTATCTTCTGCGAGAGCCTCGCCTTCAGCTGTTCCCAGCTGGGATTACTCTTTCTTGCAGTAATCCCTTTCAGGGCGTTCTTTATCCTTGCCATGCTCTTCTCGTGGATGCCGAGGGCAATCCTCCCTTCGCTGTTCCGCCAGAATGAGTGCCCGAGGAACCTCACGTCGTCGGTTATCTTCCTGACGACCGTCTTCTCCCTGTTCACCCTGAGCTTCAGCTTGCTCTCGATGAATCTCGTTATGCTCTCCATGATCCTCTCCGCAGAGCGCCTGCTCTTGGCGAATATCATCATGTCATCTGCATACCGGACGAATCCCAGCCCTCTCTTCTCAAGCTCCTTATCGCATCGGTCGAGCATGATGTTCGCGAGTATCGGCGAGAGCGGCCCCCCTTGCGGTATTCCCTGCTCACTGCCCATCACCACTCCATCAGGCATCACCACCCCTGCCTTCATGAACCTATAGAGAAGGGAGATGACCCTTCCGTCCCTCACCGTCTGGCTTACCATCTCCAGCAGCTTGCTCTGCGGTACCGTGTCGAAGTATTTCTCCAAGTCCATATCGACGACCCATTCATACCCATCATTCGCATACTGTACGCATCTCCTGAGGGCATCATGGGCACTCCGTCCCGGCCTGAAGCCGAAGCTGCCGTCGCTGAACATCGGCTCATATATCCATGACAGTACCGTCGCCACAGCCTGCTGTACCCCTCTGTCTACGACAGTGGGTATCCCAAGGCTCCTTGTCTTCCCGTTATCCTTCGGTATCTCAACCCTCTTCACGGGTGTGGGCCTGTATTCCCTTCCTAACAGCGCTTCCCTTATCTCCTGCCAGTGCCTATGGAAGTACGGCATGAGTTCGTCGCACGTCATCCCATCCACTCCGGCCGAGCCCTTGTTGGACGCTACCTTCCGGAAGGCCTCTTCCATCGTCTTGTAGGAGACGATGAACGCCATCGTCTCATTC
Organism: uncultured Spirochaetales bacterium; assembly: GCA_949299185.1. Lineage (GTDB taxonomy): Bacteria > Spirochaetota > Spirochaetia > Sphaerochaetales > Sphaerochaetaceae > Ornithospirochaeta. Next base: position 32,318 of record CASFZR010000028.1, on the reverse strand, counting down.
CTGAGCGCGATGCCCTCGTTCCTGATGGCTCTTTCGCCGCGGGACTTTCCTGCTGGTTCCTTCTCCGCAGTCATCTCCGACTGTCCCTGCTCCGGCGATTCCGTCGCCTCGTCAGGGAACAGCTCCAGCTCTGGCTGTGCATTCCGGATGTCTCTCTGCTTCGGTACTCCCATCTCTACTCATCCTGACTTAGGTTCAGTCCTTCCCGCCTCATCCATCCTCGGCGGTACTATGACCTCGGCTGACTTCTCGCCATTCGTTGTTACTGCGCTGTCATAAGCGGTATTGCAGCCTCGGCGCTGGCGAGACCTCACTGGGTAAGATCCATTGCTTTCACCCCATATAGCCCGTGACCTTTACATCCATGGATTCCGTGCAGTGTTGGATTTCGCCCTGTTCAGCAGACTCATCCATCCATAAATGCCTCACTCGTCACAAGCCCGTGGCTTTGCCTACAGCTTCCTTCAGATTCCACCTCGCGATGGACACCCTTGCTGTTCGGCTAGAGGTAAGCACTGCAACTCCCTCAAGGGTCTCTCACCCTCTAGCAATGAACCATGCCAGTCACACGCAGAAGACCGCCGCTTTTTGCGACGGTCCCATCTGCTTCTAAGCAATCATCGATCACTCCGGAAGGTTGTCCTTTGTGATGACCTCGACTCCCGTGTCGACATAGTACGGATCAAGCGTTGCCTCAGGAGCCATATCGCTGGAGAGAACCTCAACAGCACTCTTGACGCCTTCGTATCCCATTGCATACGGGTTCTGAGCCATGATGCAGAGGAGAGCGCCTCTCTCGACGAGCGAGAGGTTCATATCGGAAGAATCGGAACCGCAGCCGATGACACCGGATCCAGCTTCCATAACTGCGTTGCCGACGCCGACTGTCGAGCCTTCGTTAGCACCGTAGACAGCGATACATCCCTGTGCGATGAAGTTAGCTGCCATATCCTTTGCCTGAGCAGCATCACCCTGGCAGTACTGTGTCTCGAGGAGAGTGAAATCCGTTCCCTCGAAGGCATCCCTGAAACCATACTCGCGCTGGTTGCAGGACTCTGTAGCTGCGTTGACGCCGATGACACCGATCATACCTGATGTGATTCCCTTAGCTGTGAGCTCCTGGATGAGCCTTTCGCCGATCTGCTTTCCGCCTGCGCGGTTGTCAGTTGCGAGAAGCCTTCTTCCGGGGAAGTTAGCTGCTGAGTCGACGTAGACGATCTCTACTCCGGCTTCAGATGCTTCCTTGAGAGCTGCGACGCAGGCCTCAGGTCCGTTAGCTGCGAGAAGGATGCAGTCAGCACCTGCTGCGACAGCATTGTTGATACACTCGATCTGCTTGGCATCATCCTTGACGTCAGGAGCAAGCCATGTGAGGTCAACACCGAGCTCTGCAGCTGCATCCTCTGCGCCTCTGTTCACGTTCACCCAGTGCTGGTCCATCTGGTCCATGGTGATGAGGTACACGCTGTAGTTTCCGGAATCCTCAGCTGCTCCACTGGCGAACACTGATACTGCTGCCAGAGCCATGACAAGAGCGGTAAGCAAAACTTTTCTCTTACTCATTCTTTTCTCCTTTTCATGTTTTTATATAGACATTGCCAGGCAATGCTATTTCGATTTCTTATGCGCTCCTTTCTTCGGTGCGCGTCCTCTTACGATTATATCTATAAGAACAGAGATGATGACGATGATTCCGATCACGATGTTCCTGATGGCAACAGGAGCTCCTGCGAACTGGAGACCGTTCTGGAGAACAGCCCAGATGGCTGCGCCGATAACGGTTCCGAAGAGGATACCCTGGCCGCCGAGCGTGGAAACGCCGCCGATGACGGAAGCTGCAACAGCGTACATCTCATAGGAGTTGCCAGCATCCATGGCGCCCATGCCTGCCGAAGCGCACTGCGTGAAGCCTGTGAGGGCTGCGCAGAATGCGGAGACGACATAGACCTTGATCGTCACAGCCGTGACGCTCACGCCAGAGAGCTTGGCAGCATTGATGTTGCTTCCTACTGCGTAGATATGGCGTCCTGTCTTCGTCTTGCTCAGGTAGAAGTTGAAGATGAGGAAGATGACGATAGCGATCCAGAACGTGTTGTAGATGCCTAGCGTCTTCCCATAGTAGAAGAAGTTCCTGAAGCCTTCAGCTGCTTCGCCGATGCTGTTCGTGTTGTAATTGCCGTTGGCGATCTGCGCGATGCCCCTTGCGATCGTCATCGTTCCGAGCGTTGCGATGAACGGAGGGATGCTGAATCCTGCTACGAGGTATCCATTGAGGACACCGACGACAAGACATGCCACAAGCGTGATGAACACCGCAGCCCATGGATTCACGCCCTTCGTCATCATCGTGGCGCTGAGCATCGTCGACATGCCGATCACCGATCCGATCGAGAGGTCGATATTGCCGGTGATGAGTACGTATGACTGGCCGATGCCGATAAGGATGAACGGCGCTATCTGCCTCAGGAGGTTTCCGATATTCCTCGTGGAGAAGAATGTCGGATTGATTATCCCGAATACTATGCACAGAACAACAAGGCCTGCGCTGACGGTCAGGACCTGCCCCATTCCGTTTATCGAAAGAATCCTCTTCTTGAGGCTTACCTTTGTCTCAGTTTTCTCCATCTTCTTCCCCTTTTTCCTCGAATTTATTCTCGAAATGCGTTGCAAGCGTAAGGATCTTCTCCTGCGTTGCCTCACCCCTCATCAGCTCGCCTGTTATGCGTCCATCGCACATGACGATCACGCGGTCGGATACACCGATGATCTCAGGCATTTCGGATGAGACGAAGAGAACGCCGATTCCCTCCTCCTTGAGCTGGTTCATCAGGTTGTAGATCTCAACCTTCGCCGCAACGTCGATTCCTCTCGTAGGTTCGTCGAATATGACAATCCTGGACTTCCTAGAAAGCCACTTAGCGACAACGACCTTCTGCTGGTTTCCTCCGGAGAGGTTAGCAACCGCGACCTCAGGGGAAGCAACCTTGATGCTGAAGTTGCTGATCGCATCGGACGTCATCTTATCTTCCTTGCCCCTGCTGACCTTGCCGATCTTATCTGAAAGAAGGTCCAGGTTCGGAAGCGAGATATTGTGCTTCACAGGCAGCTTCGTGCAGAGGCCATCCTTCTTCCTGTCCTCCGGTGCAAGGACGATGCCGTGCTTTATCGCATCGATGGGCTTGTTTATCGTCACTTCCTTGCCGTCGACAAGAATCTGGCCGCTCTCCTTCGGGTCGATACCGAAGATCGCTCTCGTAGTCTCGGTACGTCCGGCGCCCATGAGGCCTGCGATTCCGACAATCTCTCCCTCGCGGACGGAGAGGCTTATGTCACGGACCATGCGTCCAGCATTGAGATGCCTGACCTCGAATATCGTCTTGCCCGGCTTGCAGTCAACATGGGGAAACTTCTCCTTGATCTCGCGTCCGACCATATCAGCGATGATCGAGTCCATCGTGTAGTCGGAGAAATTGCCTTTGCTGATGAAGTGCCCGTCACGCATGATGGTTACGCGGTCTACGATATGGCTCAGTTCCTCGAGGCGATGCGAGATGTAGACGATGCCGCAGCCGGCAGCCCTGAGATTCCTTATGATCACGAAGAGATCATCGATCTCCTTGCTGGAGAGAGCGCTGGTAGGCTCATCCATGATAAGCACGCGGGCATTGACCGAAAGCGCCTTCGCGATCTCTACCATCTGCTGCTTCGATACAGGCAGGTTGCCGACAAGCGTCTTCGGCGAGATATCCACGTGGAGGCTTGAAAGCACCTTCTCAGCCTCTTCATTCATCTTTCCCTTGTCGATGAGGAAGCCCTTGCCTATCTCACGCCCGAGGAACATGTTCTCGGCTACGGTGAGATGCTGGCACATATTGAGCTCCTGATGGATGATCGCAATGCCGTTCTCCTTAGCGACTTTCGAATTAAGCACGTCGATCTTATTCCCATAGAGATAGATATCGCCGGCATCGCGGGTATAGATGCCGCTGAGTATCTTCATGAGCGTCGATTTGCCTGCTCCGTTCTCACCGAGGAGGGCCATGACCTCTCCGGCCCTCAGCTCGAATGAGACATCATCAAGCGCCTTTACGCCCGGGAATGACTTGGAGATATGCTCCATGCGTACAATGCTGTCTGCCACTCATCCCTCCTTCGCAATGCACTCGTCGAGCCTGTCGATGCACTCTGCGAATGCTCTGCCCGTGTGGTAGATTCCCTTCCATGGGTTCCCGATATTGGCGACAAGCGGCGTGCCATCCTCTCTGAGGAGCTGTCTGCTCTCACCGACTTCATGGTTCATGAAATACCTGTTGTCGAAATCCCATGTGCGACTGAAGGCATCGTAGTACTTCTCGTCGCCCGTCATCATGTAGCCATTGAGGAAGCCGGTCATTGACTCGAAGTTCTGCCACCATTCCTTGTCCCTTACGAGGGCAGGGCCTGTGCCGACTCCATCGCGGAATACGCCGCCATGCTCCCAGTCATAGCCATGGGCAAGCGCATGATCGAGAAGCTTCACGAGAAGCTTCTGGTCCTCTTCCGTGCGTGATCCGAGAACCTTGAGAGCAAGATCGGCAAGCCAGCTGAGCTCTACGTTGTGCCCATAGCTTGTCGTATCGGTCGGGGTATCGATCTTCTCGTTGCTCTCGCGCTCTGCATTCCATGTGCGCGGGATGTTGACGGCAGGAACCTTATTGAACTCAAGATCGAACTGGTTGTAGCCATAGCCCTCCACGGCATTGACCATGTGGCGCACGATGAGCTCATAGACTTCGCGGAGCCTTCTGCCATGGATTTCCTTTCCCGTTGCCTCATAGAGCGTCGTATATGCTTCGAGAAGATGCATGTGGATATCCAGGGACTTGCGGTCACCTGCTGCCTTTCCCGCAGGAGAGAGCGTCCAGTCGCGTTCCACGTTCTCGAAATAACCGCCGCGGAGCGTATCAGCGCTGTACTTGAGGAGATAATCGAAGCCCTTCTCCGCATACTCAAGCGCTTCCTTGTCCCCATATGTCAGATAGCACTGGGCAAGCGCATAGACAGCGAAGCCTTCACCATAGGTGAGCTTGGAGTCATCATGCACCGAGCCATCCCTGTTGAGGAGCCAGTAGTATCCACCGTATTCCTTATCCCAGAATCTGTCGATGAGGAAGCGCTTTCCATACTCGGCAGCTTCCTTCATCCGGGGCTTGTCCTCATCTGATGCATAGGGCATGAGCCTCGAGAAGCCCCAGACCATCCTCGCCTGGGTAACGATATTCTTTATTCCGTTACCATCGAAATGGCCATTCTCATCGAAAGATGTGATATATCCGCCATATTCCTTGTCGATAGAGTTGTTGAGCCAGAACGGTATTATCTCTTTCTGCAGAGTATCGAACAGCTCCTTGCGAACTGTCTTGAAATCCATAGCAACCTCCTTTTTTGAATCAGTTCAATCATCCGGAGCCTCCGCTTCTCCTGATGATTCAGCTGATTCCCTATCCCCCGGCCACCGTGACCTCCACACTGGGCCGGAACTCATTCAGCCAGTCTTTGCAGACCTCCTGCGCTTCACCGAAACAGGAATCCTCACCACCCCTTCGGCAACAGCCTTCCCTTCCATGAGGGAGAAGAGCATATCCACAGCTTCCGAGCACATCAAGGCTATCGGCTGCTCGACTGTCGTAAGCGGCGTCTCCTGTATCGAGGAAACCGAGATGTCATCATAGCCGGCAACGGATACATCCTCCGGAACCCTTATCCCCTTGGATCTCAGGCGGCCTATGACACCCATTGCCATCACATCGTTTATCGCAATGATCCCATCGGGCTTTATCTCATCGTATACCTTGTCGATAGCGGCATATCCGCCTTCATAGCTCATGCCATCGGAGATGATCACCTTGCTCTCATCGAATGCCACGCTGCATTCATCCAATGCTCTCCTGAAACCCTCTATCCTCTCACGGAACGGTATGAGAGACGGGTTTCCAGCAATCATTATGATGTTTCTGAGCCCTGCATCGAGCATTCCCTTCGTCAGCTCATATGAGCCTTCCGCGAGATCCGCCATGACTGCATGGAACGGAATCTCAGGATAATACCCGGTAAGGAATACGAGCGGGAAATCATGATTGAGGAGGTTCCTTATATGCGAGAGATCGGGATTGCTGTCCTCTGCGGGTATGATGATCAGTCCATCGACTCCCCTGTCCAGGAACTGGTCGACAAGCTTCGCCTCCTGCTCGGTGCTGTCATTCGTGATGCCGAACATCAGGCTGTTGTTCTTCTCCTCTACCGCAAGCTGGAGCGCCTCTGCAACCTCGCCGAAGAACGGATTGCGGAATCCCGGAGCCAGGAAGCCTATCGATCTTGAGGATGAGAGGCTGAGCGATCTTGCATATGGATCGCGGCGGTATCCGAGCTTCTGGACCACTGCCATCACATTCTTCTTCGTCTCTGCGGAGACCTTCGGAGAATCATTGAGCGCCATTGAAGCGGTTCCCACGGAGACGCCGGCAAGAGCTGCAACATCCTTGATGGTTATCTTCCCCATGGCAGTCCTCCTTTTGAACCGTTTCAATCAAAATTCTAAACCACCTTTTCCACCTGTCAAGCAAAAAAGAGAAGATATTCCGCGCGGGGGCAGAGACTCATGGGATGGTTTTTCCTTTATGCTACGGGCCTTTCCTTTTCCCTTTTTCCAGCAAGGAGATCCAGCCCTCCCTCCCCCACTAGTGACAACCGGATGGAATTTCAGTATATTTACTTAGCTAGAGCGTTTAGTTCAGAAATATAGAATAGAAGGAAGTTCACTATGGATGCAGAGAAAAGCGTAAAGTTGCTGGATGATTCCCAGGCTTCACTGACTCTTACTATCAATGCCGATGCCCTTGAGCAGGCTTATCAGGAAAAGCTGGCGAAGTATGCCAAGACGATCCAGATCGATGGATTCAGGAAGGGCAAGGTCCCTGCATCCGTCGTCGAGAGGAAGTACGGTGACATGATCAGGGAGGAAAGCTCCTTCGAGGCCATGGAGAAGAAGCTCGAGGAGGAGATCAAGGGCCTCAGCTTCGAGGACAAGCCGCTTGCGTTCTCGACTCCGGTGCTTCAGGACGAGGAGAAGCTCCTTCCCTTCAAGAAGGGAGAGGATGTCACCTACACGGTCGTCTATGATATCTACCCGCGCTTCGAGCTTGGCGAGTACAAGGGCCTTGAGATCGAGGTCCCGTCAGTCTCCGTGACCGACGAGGACGTGGAGAAGGAAGTCGAGAAGAAGAGGGAGCAGAACTCCGTCGTCAAGACCAAGGACGGCGCTGCAGAGAGCGGTGATATCGTCACTGTCGACTATGTCGAGATCGGAGAGGACGGCAATCCCGTATCATCCACCGAGAGGAAGGACTTCACCTTCACGATCGGCTCAGGCTACAACTTCTATAAGATCGATGATGATGTCATCGGCATGAAGAAGGACGAGGAGAAGACTGTCGAGAAGAGCTATACCGAGGACGATCATGTCCCAGGATACGAGGGCAGGACGATCAAGCTCTCGATCAAGGTGACCAACGTCAAGGTCCGTGAGCTTCCCGCTGTCGATGATGAGTTCGCACAGGACGTGAAGGAAGAATACAAGACCGTCGCTGATATGAAGAAGGGCATCCGCGCCGACCTTGAGAAGAACGTCGAGGAGAAGATGAAGAACGACAAGATCCACGCTCTCCTTGCCCGCCTCAAGGGCGAGACCGAGATCACGATCCCGAAGTCGATGCTCGACGCCCAGCTCGATCAGGCATGGAGGAACTTCTACCGCCAGTCAGGACTTTCTGAGGAGCAGCTTCTCGGATTCCTGAAGATGCAGGAGACGACCAAGGAGGCCCTCCTTGACTCATGGCGCGACAGCTGCACCAGCGACCTCAAGGACCAGCTTATCCTGGAGAAGATCAAGGAGAAGGAGAGCTTCGAGATTCCTGAGGAGGAGTTCAAGACGAAGTGGGAGGAGAGATACTCAAGCGTCGGAGAGGAGAACAAGGAGTACTATGAGAACATACTCCGTGACGAGCTCCAGTTCGAGCGCGTGGTTCCGTTCCTCCTTGAGAACAACACGTTCAAGGCCGGTAAGGAAGTAAGCTATGAGAGCTACCTCTCCGGTTCCTATGCAGAGGAGTGATCTTGAAAGAAAGGATGAATACGCTCGTTCCCTATGTCGTAGAGCAGTCGGGAACGGGTGAGAGACAGTTCGATATCTTCTCGCGTCTCCTGAAGGACAGGATAATCTTCGTTGACGGCGAGATCACCGACGCCACTGCCGATCTGGTAGTGGCTCAGCTTATATTCCTTGAAAGCGAATCACCGACCAAGGATGTAAGCCTTTACATCAACAGCCCGGGAGGAAGCGTCACCGCGGGCCTCGCGATCTACGACACGATGCAGTATGTCAGCTGCGATGTGGCGACGATCTGCATGGGACAGGCTTGCTCGATGGCGGCCATCCTCCTCGCGTCAGGGGCTCCCGGCAAGAGGACGATACTGCCCAACGCACGCGTCATGATCCATCAGCCCTCAGGCGGAGCCGAGGGCCAGGCCAGCGATATCATCATATCATCGCGTGAGCTGCAGAGGATCAACGAGGTCACGCGCCGCCTGATGTCACAGCACACAGGACGGAGCGAGGAAGAGATCGCCGAGGATATCCTCCGTGATCGCTATATGGACGCCGAGGCCGCGCTCGATTACGGCATCGTCGATAGGATAATGAGAAGGAAAGATGGCTAGGAACTCCAAATACTGCTCTTTCTGCGGAAGGCCCCTGGACGGAAGCGTGAGATTCGTCTCCGGTCCGGGCGTGGCGATCTGCGAGACATGCATAGATACCTGCAATGACATCCTTGGCCAGCTCGGCTCATCCGATGGCTCTTCCGATAGCGAGTCGGAGATCAAGGAAATCCCTACCCCAAGCGAGCTCAAGGAGTACCTTGACCAGTACGTGATCGGACAGGAAGCGGCAAAGAAGGTGCTTTCGGTAGCCGTCTACAACCATTACAAGAGGGTCAAGTACGCCAAGAAGATCGCGGAGTCCGGAGTGGAGATCGACAAGTCGAACATACTCGTCATCGGCCCGACAGGCACGGGAAAGACGCTTCTTGCACGCACGCTTGCGAAGAAGCTGGATGTTCCCTTCGCGATAGCTGACGCGACCACGCTCACCGAGGCAGGCTATGTCGGAGAGGATGTCGAGAACATCCTCCTCAAGCTCATAGAGGCCGCTGATTACGACATTCCGCGCGCACAGCATGGAATCATCTTCATCGATGAGATCGATAAGATCTCCAAGAAGGGAGAGAACGTCTCCATCACCCGCGATGTATCGGGAGAGGGCGTGCAGCAGGCGCTGCTGAAGATCATAGAGGGCACGGTCGCATCCGTCCCACCGCAGGGCGGAAGGAAGCATCCTAACCAGGAGATGATAAAGATCGACACCTCGAACATCCTCTTCATCTGTGGAGGAGCCTTCGTGGGACTCGATAAGATCATCGAGAAGCGCGTCGCCACATCCTCGATGGGCTTCGGCGCCACGATCGTCAACAAGGAGGAGAAGGATCTGGAATCCCTGTACAGTGAGCTTCATCCGGATGACCTCGTGAAGTTCGGCCTTATACCGGAGTTCATCGGACGCCTTCCCGTGCATGTGACGCTCAACAACCTCACGCGCTCCGATCTCAAGCGCATACTCACTGAGCCTAAGAACTCCATCATCAGGCAGTATGAGACCTCCTTCGCCCTCGATGGCATAGATCTCAGCTTCACCGATGATGCGATCGATGCGATAGCGAACCAGTCCTTCGAGCAGAAGACCGGCGCCAGAGGCCTGAGGTCGATAGTAGAGAACCTCATGCTCGGCATCAGCTATGACATCCCCTCGATCAAGGGAGTCAGGAAGGTCATCGTCGATAAGGACAACGTGATCAACCGCACCGAGCCTAGGATGATAACAGACGATGGCAAGTATATTTCCGCAAGCTGACAGCCGTCTCCTAGGAGCGATCCGCGAAGCCGACACGGCCATCGTGATCGCTCACCGCAACCCGGATGGGGACGCGGTCGCCTCCTCCCTCGCGATGAGGGAGGTCCTCAGAAGCATGGGCAAGGAGGCGGTTCTCCTCAACGAAGGCACGTTCTCACGCACCGACATAAAGGCATATGAGGGGGAATTCCTCAAGGAGGCTCCCCTATCGCTCATAGCCCAGTCTCCGCTTGTCATCGTGCTTGACTGCTCTACTCCAGACAGGCCCGGCGAGCCATTCAAGGCGCTCTCTGGCCTGAAGACCATCTGCATAGACCACCACTCATCGGGAGAGCCGTTCACGGCCGAAGGCATGAGCTACATCGTGCCGCAGTCGCCGTCCACGACGATGCTTGTCGATGAGGTGAGGCGGGAGCTTGGCGTTGCACTGACCAGGGATATGGCGTACTACCTCTACATCGGCTTCGCCACCGACACGGGCTTCTACCATTTCCTGGGAGAGAAGAACGCCCCTGAGTGCCTGAGACGTGTCGCTGACTTCACCGAGATGGGGGTATCGCCATACGACGTATACGACGAGATGCACGACGGACGCAGCCTCAAGGAGATAAGGGACACGGCCTCGATCATCCTCTCCGCGACCCCAGAGCTTGATGGGCAGCTCATCTTCTGCCATCAGCCGCTTTCCATGGGGGATGAGAGGCTGAGCGACAGGGTATACGCTACACTTCTTGAGACGGAGAACGTGAAGGCCGTGATCTTCCTCAAGGAGAAGGCGGACTCAGTCGAGATAGGCTTCAGGAGTAAGCACCACTCGGGAATCGATGTCGGAGCCCTTGCCTCCACGTTCGGCGGAGGCGGCCATATGCACGCTGCTGGAGCGACCGTCCAGATGAGCGCGGCAGAGGCACGGAAGGTACTTCTCGAATGCTTCTCCTCAATGCTCTGATACAGGCCTCGGCAATCAAAGCTGAGGCATTTCTTTTCCCTCTTGGTTCAGATTTCTATGGAAATCGCTGGTACTACTAGCGAAAAAGTGAGAAAATCGCTGCTACCGATAACGAAAATCATAATGAACCAGTACCTTCTGCCTTTACGGATACCCTTCATCAGAGGCTCGGAAACATATCTGCATTCAAGCCCATATATGATATGGTTATCGATGAAACTAGACATCTGTCAAAATATATTGATTCAACAACATCAATCATAACAATGAATTATCTAACATCAATCCCCTAAATGATCATTGGCACGCATCCTGCTACAGAGTCACTACCGCAAAGGGAGGCTGTGATGCTAAGGCTATTTTCTGAGGCTGAGGACCGGCGATTCAGCAGGATGGTCCTCAGATACAACGCTCTTGAGGAGGGGTCGGGAGAGCGTGACGCGCTGGAACAGCAGATATGGGAGAGAACCAAGGTACTGCTATACATGATACCGCAGAGGAACCTCTACCTCAGCGCGGAGGATTCATCATCGTTCTTCATGTACATGCTCGATGACGTGGACAGGATCATCAGGGATTTCCGTGCCACAGGGCTATCGTTCAACGGATATCTCACGCAGATATGCCGCTACAGATGCAGAGGCTACATGAAGATGAAGGCATCCAGGGAGCTGACGGAAAGGGCCCTCATCTACTCCGACATGACGATCTATGACAGCCATGTGGCTGAACGGACCGTCGAATACAGGAGTGAGAGATGCCGGGGCCTTGAGATAACCAACCTCAGGGTACTCTTCGAGAGGATCGTGGCGGCGGATGGCCCCGAGATAGCGGCCACAGGACCAGAAAGGAAGCTTCAGGAGATCCTGCATGACAAGGTATCGAGGCGGCGCTTCCTGACGCTGCTGCTCTCACTGCCGGAGACAGAGACGACAGCCTTCATCGCAGGAGTGTCGAGGGTACTGCGCATAGACGGCAGGCTGGTGTCGCGGTTCTATCTCCTGCGGCACGAGCGGCTGTCAGGAAACGAGGAGGAACGGGACAAGGCGGAGGAGAGCGCAGGACGATACTGGAAGACGCTTGCGAGGCTCCGTCAGGCCATAGCGCTGGAGACGGACATGGATAAGATAGACCGCCTCAACGCGGCGTATGGCCGTACCAGGGATATCTACTTCAAGAGGCGGGCCCAGGTGATGAAGGCAAGGAAGGGGATGACGCAGAAGGAGATCTCTGAGCTTCTTGGACTCCCCCGCTCCACCATTTCCAACGACATCTGCAGGATGAAGGAGATGCTGAAGGCGATAGATACGCGCACATGATGGAAGGAAACCCGAAAGTCGTTTATATTCACGGTATGCGTATCTACTTTGCATCGGGAAACGATCACAAGAGGATCGAGATGATGAGGCTACTCGGCGGACACACGCTGGTGCTGCCGAAGGATGAAGGCATAGCCTTCGATCCAGATGAGACAGGAAGCACGTATATAGAGAACGCGATCATCAAGGCCGAGGCGCTCTATTCTATCGTCCACGCCCCTGTGCTATCGGATGATTCCGGCCTGTCGGTGAAGGCGCTGGGAGGAGCCCCAGGCGTGCATACGGCACGGTATGGGGATGAGGTGGCAGACCACGCGCTCTCCTCACGCGAGCGCTATATGCTCCTGCTGAGGAACATGGAGGGGGCCACGGACAGGAGCGCGGTCTTCACCACGGCCCTCTGCCTTATACTCGATGATAACAGGCGCTATATCATCCAGGAAAGCTGCGAAGGCGCGATCGCACTCTCCCCCTCCGGCACCTCGGGCTTCGGATACGATCCCGTGTTCTGGATAAAGGAAGCGGGCTGCATCTCGGCAGAGCTTCCGGAAGGAGAGAAGGACAGATACTCCCACAGGGGAAAGGCCGCGAGGCTGATGGCGGCGCTGATAGAGAAGGAGGAAGGCAGGCTATGATGGAAAGAAAGGATCAGAGAAGAGAGGATACATGGGATCTCTCGCTCCTAGTGAAGGACGGTGATGATTGGGAAAGAGGGATGAAGAGGCTGAGGAAGGCCTTTGGCAAGGCCCGCTCCTTCAAGGGAACGCTAGCAGCATCCTCCGATTCGCTATATGCCGCGCTCATGTATATCAAGGAGACCTCGATGCTCTCGGAGCGCATCGGCAACTGGGCCTTCCTCTCCTACGAGGCAGACAGCATGGACAAGGAGGTCCAGAGGCGGCTCGGAACATACCAAGCCGCGGCCGCGTCATACTCAGAGGCCATATCATACTTCACGCCGGAGCTGATGGCGATAGATGACGAGAAGCTCAAGGCATGGATGAAGGAGCCGCGCTTCAAGGAGTTCCGCATATGGCTGAAGAAGGAGCTGAGGGAGAAGAAGCACGTGCTGTCCGAGAAGGAAGAACGCCTGATGAGCCTCTTCGCCCCTGTATCAGGAAGCGCGGAAAAGGCGTTCATGGACCTGAATAACATCGAACTTACATTCGGGGAGGTCGAAGGCGAGACGCTGACACATGGCAACTACTCACGCTTCCTGAAGGACAGGAACGAGAACGTGAGGGAGGAAGCTTATAGAAGCTATTACAAGGCCTACGATGAACATAAGCATACCATCGCCGATCTCTATGCCGCGTCCGTCAGCGAGGACATCTTCCGCTCCCGCGCACGAGCCTTCCGCTCATCGCTCGATGCGGCCCTCTTCCCGGATGACGTACCGAGGAAGGTATATACATCGCTGATAGCCTCCGTGCATGAGGCCTTCCCCATCCTACATGAGTATTATCGCGTGAAGGCAGGGGTGCTGGGCAAGGAGAAGCTCAGGCATTGGGATTGCTATATCCCGATGGTCGAGGGAATAGAGAGCCATCACAGCTATGATGAGGCCGTAGCACTCATATCAGAGGCGGTAAGGCCGCTCGGAGAGGAGTACAGATCCACGCTGGTCAAGGGCCTGACCACCGACCGCTGGGTAGACAGGTATGAGAACAAGGGAAAGCGGAGCGGCGCGTTCTCCGCAGGAAGCTATATCGGCAATCCCTATATCCTCACGAACTTCGAGGAAGGGGTGCTGGACTCGGTATTCACGCTCATACATGAGGGCGGCCACTCGATGCACTCGTGGTACTCGGTGAGGAACAACCCGTACATGTGCTACGACTATTCGATCTTCGAGGCCGAGGTGGCGTCGACCTTCAACGAGAACCTGCTCTCACGCTACCTCAGGAGCCATGCATCCTCTGCAGATGAGGAGGCGTATATCATCGGCAAGAACCTCGATGATATCGTGGCGACGCTCTTCCGCCAGACGATGTTCGCGGAGTTCGAGCTGATCATCCACGAGAAGGCGGAACATGACGAGCCCATCACCCTCGATACGCTGAGAAGCGAATACGGACGCCTCCAGCGCCTGTACTTCGGGGACGCGATGGAGTTCGAGGACGTGAGCGATCTCGAATGCCTGAGGATCCCCCATTTCTACAGGGCCTTCTACTGCTACAAGTACGCCACCGGGATATCCGCATCGATAGCGCTCTCAGAGCGCGTACTCGCAGGAGGCGAGAAGGAAAGGGATGAGTATATATCATTCCTGAAGAGCGGTGGATCAACAACGCCTATCAGGTCGCTCAGGAAGGCAGGAGTGGATATGAGTACCACGGCGCCGGTGAAGGCCGCGACCGAGTACTTCGCTACCCTGCTCTCAAGATTCAGGGAACTCAGGGGCCTTTGAAGGATAGACAGCCACAAGACGTCCCTCTTGGAATATGAATGACAGCACGGTGCCGCTTTCCAGATCCTGGATATCAACGGCACCGTTCCTTTCTATCCCGGCGATAGGATTACCAAGCGGCAGGATGTCAGAGAGAAGGGAGGAATATGCCTCCCCGAAGACAAGCGGGGACGCGGCATAGCGCTCGAGCCATGACTCCGTGTACTCCTCGCGCGCGGCCTTGAGGGCCGTGTCGGTGATCGACCCATCATCAACGGACACCGCAACCTCGCCTATCTCAGCAGAGACAGGCGCCAGGGCTGATAGAGGCAGGGGCAGAAGCAGGCAGAGAACGATGATGGCGATCCTTTCCATGCGGAACATTATAGTTGGAGAGCGGGAATTATGCTATCTTCCTTGTGATGAGAAGAGAGACGGCGCTTAACCTACTCAATGACGGCTTCACCCATTCGGTGAAGGATCCGCTCTGGGGAAACATACCATTCACGAGGCAGCTCAAGGCCCTGCTGGAGATAGAGTCCGTGGAGAAGCTCTCCAGGATAAAGCAGAACGGACCGGCATACCATATCTATCCCGGGGCGGTGCATACGAGGCTCAACCACTCGATAGGCGTCTATCATATCGGGCGGATGATGCTTCTTTCGATAGCCCGCAAGCGCGAGGAGCTGCCGTTCACGGAGCGTGGCATGATAAGCTTCCTCTCAGCCTGCCTCCTGCACGACATAGGGCACTTCCCATACGCGCACTCGCTGAAGGAGGTAGCACCTAGGGAGCATGAGGAGATAGCCCGCTCCCTCATACGGGATGATAATGCCCTCCGCAGCGCGATAGAGGCCGCAGGCGCCGATCCGGAGATGACGGGACTCATAATCGACAAGGATGAGCCATGCGCGGATAAGGAGACAGGGACATACAGATCCATCCTCTCTGGCACGCTCGACCCTGACAAGCTGGACTACCTTTCGCGCGACGCGTTCTTCGCAGGCATACCATATGGCAGGCAGGACACCGATTACATCATCTCCTCCATCTCGCTCGTAGGCGACGAGCTTGCGCTGGAAAGCGAGGCGATAGGATCGGTGGAGCAGGTGCTGTTCTCCAAGTACATGATGTACCGCAGCCTCTACTGGCATAAGGGGGTCAGGAGCGCCACTGCGATGATAAAGAAGGCGGTCCTCACCGCGCTACGGGACGGAGTCATCACGTTCGACGATCTCTACCTTAAGGATGATTACGAGTTCTACTCGCTGCAGGAGCGATACAGGGACTATGGCCCGTTCTCCCTCATACGGGACGTAGAGAGGGGAAGGCTTCTGGAGAGGAAGGCCGAGCTGGCGCTCAGGGACGGACGCACGCTATGCCAAGAGGCCATGGACGTGAAGACGCGGCATCTTGCGGAGGAACGTGTGAGAGCCTTCCTCCTTGGCCGCTATCCAGACCTGAAGCCGGAGGATGTGATCATCGATATCCCGGAGCCGATAAGCTTCGAGACGCATATCAGGATACTACGCCCAGACGGGACGCTAAGTGACGCAGAGCGCGAGGGCATGGTATTCCAGAAGGCGGGAAATCTCTTCAGCCAGGCACTGAGGAAAGCATCGCTATTCCTTCCTGGATATGTAGATGAAGGCGATGCGGACAGAGCGTTCAGGGAGGGCGTGGATGGAGAGTAAGCTACCGTATCAGAGCATCATAGATGGAGATATCCCACCCTGGGTGATGCGGTTCATAAAGGGCGTCGGCAAGGCCGTGAACGACTACCGCATGATACAGGGAGGAGACAAGGTCCTCCTGGCGGCATCGGGGGGAAAGGACTCGCTGGCCCTGGCCCTCGCCCTATCCATCAGGCGCCGCTGGCTTCCCGTGGACTATGAGCTGAAGGCGCTGATGATCGACTGGAAGGAGCATCCCATCCCAAAGGAGAGCCATCGCCTTCTTCATGACTACTTCGATGCTCTAGGAATAGGATTCGAGATACAGGAGGAGGCACAGTATCCCCAGTCGTTCAGGGGGGAATTCAACTGCTATCTCTGCGCGCGTAACAGGCGTCGCATCCTCTTCGAGAGAGCGGAGAAGGACGGGATCAGCCTCATCGCCATGGGCCATCATCTGGACGACCTGGCGGAGACAACGCTGATGAACCTCTGCTTCAGGGCCTCCTTCCAGACGATGCATCCGGTGCAGGAGTTCTTCTCCGGGAAGATCCACGTCATACGCCCGCTGATCGAGACGAGGGAGAGCGTGATAAGGCGCCTCGCGGAGTGCTATGACCTGCCCGTGGTCAAGCCGGTGTGCCCCTACGACCAGACAAATGTGAGGGCGCGGCTCAAGCCGATCATCTCCGAGCTGTCCCATATAGACAAGCTGACGAGGGAGCATATCTACAGCGCGCACGACTTCTCCTCCTCCGTGCTGCCGGAAAAAGATCCATCGCTATACATGATAAGAAAGAAGTGAGCGGAAAGCAGTAGTGCTTTCCTCCTCTCCTGTGATAAACTATCACTAGTCGGGCTGATATGCCCTGAGGGTGGTTATGAAGAAATTTCTATCGGCAATCCTTACGCTGCTGTCAATGGCGCTGCTCTTCGCTGCTTCGCCGGCCCTTACGCTTTACGAGGGAAACATAGATGATGTGGAGCTTTATGCTCCTGACGGATCCTCGCTGAGCGTACTCTCGGATATAGACGAGAGCGGATTCATCATCAGATCCAGAGGCGATGGACAGGAGGTGTTCACATCTCCGTTCGGCAAGCTGTACCTCAAGGGTGACACTATCCTTGCCATTACAGGATTCACCACCGCCGACCCGACGCTGTACCTCATCTCAGGAGAGACGAACCTCGTCCTCGATGAGGACATGAGGCTGTCATTCTACACGCCTACCACCTGCACGCTCGTGGAAGGCAAGGGAGAGTACGCGTTCATATCGACAGACGATGAGGAGGCGTTCATGAACTACTCCTCAGCCACGGCGTACTCCTATGATTCGCTCAGGGCCACCACGATCGAGGTCGGGGCGATGGAGGAACTGAGATATGCCGACGCAAGCGTTGCCAAGGCCACCCAGGCAAGCTACTACACGCATACCGTCCTCTCCGATCAGCTCGTGTATGATGAGGTCCCGGAGGTAATCGAGCCGGCAGAGCCTGAAACCACCGTTCCAGTGATCGTGGTTCCGGTAGAGACAGAGACAGAAGAACCAGAGGCAGAGCCAGTGGCGATGGAGGAAGAGGCCCCTGCTGTTCCGAGCGCGCCTTCCCTCCTTGAGCCGATCGTAAGCCTTTCAGCGCCAGTCGAGGAAGAGATCGAGGAGCCAGTTGCAGAACCTCTCGGCGAGCCATCCGCGCCGTTCATCATCGAGCCTATCCAGTCCCTGATACCGGATGAGGTTCCGCCGGTATCACCGGAGGTAGGATACGACAGCTGGATAGAGCCAGCTGCTGTTCCGACGGCCCCAGTGGTGACGAACAGCGCATGGCTAGGTACTCCATCTGCTCCTATCGTCACGAACACCGCATGGATCGAGAGGACGGAAGCCCCTGTCGTGGCATATGAGATTCCTGAGGAGGAAGATGTAGAGGAGCCGGAGTACATTCCTGGAGAGATCGTGCCGATCCAGCTTTCAGACACCAGCATAGCGGAGAACCAGGCAGAGACCACCCCGATAGCAGCAGAGCCTGTCGCTGCCGCGGAGGAGAGCGACGAGCCGTTCTTCTCCTATGGTGTCGAGGCCGGCGCGCGCTATCCGCTCAACTGGAACAAGGGCGATGTGCCTAGCGATCCGGTGATCCTCATCACGCCTTATGTGAATATCGGAAGGGGCAACTGGCAGATCGGGCTCAGGGCCCCGCTGCAGATGGCATTCACCAATGGTCCGTTCCGCCTCGTCGGCTTCAATGGCCGCGAGCTTTGGGACTTCGGTATCGGCGATGGCTACACGAATGCCGAGAGGATCTACTACGCTATCACGGATTCGTTCGCTCTCATCGATCATATCTACCTCGGGGACGCCGACCAGACGGTGGCATATCTCAGGGCTGAGCGCGGCTATGTGAAGAACGGTACGATCTTCTCCTCATTCGGCTATGAGGAGGGGCTCTCGCTCCGCCTTGGCTTCAACTTCCCGAACCTGGCCTTCAGGGCATATGTGGCTAACATCCAGGCTCCTTCGATCGGAGAGGTGCAGTTCTCGCTCTATCCGTTCCGCCTCGGTGGTGCTTCCTTGAGCATCAATGTACCGTTCGAGATGGTTGCAAGGGACAGAGGAAACTACATGATCTCGCTCTTCCCTGAGCTGAGGATCGACCTGCCGTTCGCCGATGATGCATTCAGGCTCTCAGCGTTCGCGATGGGCATGGCATACACCAGCTACTCTGACGGTGATCTTGAGGAAAGCCAGATCATCTATGACTTCCAGAAGAAGAGCATGCTGCCGTTCATGGCTGGTGGAGAGATCGCCCTTGATATCTCCCCTGTGACGGTAACGCTCACCGGCGGCTACAGGAACGGGATGCTCTCGCCTGAGTACTTCAATGAGTTCACCGCCGCGATGAACGAGACGATCGCAGACAAGACCGGCGATGTAGGCACGGCCGTATTCGCCAAGGCCTCTCTCGGACTTGATTTCGGCGTATTCGGAATAGGCCTCTCCTACTCCGTGAATGATCTTCTGGAGTTCTCCACCGATCCGCAGGATGTGGCAAGGATAAGCTTCCTCGTCGATGCCGCTGATATGGTGAAGGTCTATGGAGCATTTGCCAAGAGGAACCTCGTAAACAGCTTCGACAAGTTCGATGCAAAGGATTTCTTCATGGGATCCGACACGCTCTTCGCGCTCGGCGTCGATCTTGATTTCGGCCACTTCGGCTTCAACGCGGAGGCACGCACGGTGCATCTGCCGACGGGAGGCATGAAGAACGGCTCGTTCAACATCTATGAGCTGACGGAGGAGAGCTACCTGCTCCTCAAGCTCACGGGAAGAGTCGAGTTCTGATGGCAAGGATAAACCTACTCGATCCCCTGCTCTCTCAGAGGATCGCGGCCGGTGAGGTGATAGAGCGTCCCCTCTCGATACTCAGGGAGTTCCTGGACAACGCCATAGATGCCGGCGCAGATGAGATAAGGACAAGCATAGACGGAGGCGGCATAGACCGCCTCTCTGTCTCTGATAACGGAAGCGGCATTGACCGAGAGGATCTAAGGATCCTCGGCAACCGCCATGCGACGAGCAAGATACATTCTCTCGATGATCTCTATGATATCCACACGCTGGGATTCCGCGGCGAGGCCCTCTACTCCATCGGAGCGGTGACGAAGCTTACCGTCTCCACATGCTCCGCGGCCACGGGAGAGAGATCCACGCTCATCATAGATAACGGCATGAGGAGCGATATCACGGAAGGCGGGCCTGAGAAAGGCACGACCGTTACGGCAGAGGATCTCTTCATGGACATACCTGCGCGCAGAAGCTTCCTGAAAAGGGCGTCGACCGAAGCCTCGATGTGCCGCGCGATGGTGGTATCCAAGGCACTGGCATTCCCCTCGGTAAGATTCACATTCTCATCGGATGGGGCGCTGAGGCTCGACTGGCCGAAGGCCGATAGCCTCAAGGAGCGCGTGATGATGCTCTACCGGGGCGAAGGGATAGCCGATGCTGACGTGGTGGAGCTTCATGGCGAGGGCGAAGGCTTCTCCGTTGATATCGTGGCAGGCAACCAGGCGGTGAAGCGTTCTGACCGCAAGGAGATAAGGATATACGTGAACGGACGGGCAGTCGAGGAGTACTCGCTCCAGCAGGCCGTATCCTACGGCTATGGGGAGCTGCTTCCAGGCGGGGCCTTCCCATACGCTGTCGTCTTCATCAATGATGATCCCGAGCTGATAGACTTCAACATCCATCCCACGAAGAAGGAAGTGAAGATACGCAATAAGGCCGAGATCCATCATGCCATCGTCTCCCTTATCCAGAGCGGCGTGAAGCGGCGTATCCCTGAGATCAAGCCGGTACAGCAGGAGTTCTATCTCGCTGAGAGCGAAAGCGTCAAAAGGACAGAGGGAGGCGTAAGGACGGCATCATACCATCAGAGCCATCGCAGCGCCCCGATCGCGGAGCCTCAGATACCATATGCCGAGAAGGACCGGGCCTGGCTGGAAAAGGCCAAGGCGCTGATGGAGAAGAGGGAGAAGAGCCGCAGGGAGTCCCCTGCTCCAGAGAAGGCTAAGGAGAAGGATGGAGCCGCTGATGAGGAGAGGATCCGTTATATAGGCCAGGCCTTCCATCTCTTCCTGATCGCGGAGAAGGGACATGATCTATACCTCGTGGACCAGCACGCCGCCCATGAGAGGATACTCTACGATGAGCTTATCTCGAAGTGTTCGGTACAGCCCCTTCTCGTTCCCCTCCGCGTGGAGGTCGATCAGCTGACGGACAGCTTCCTCTCCGACCATCTCAGCGTCTATGAGAAGCTCGGCATAACGATCGAGCGCAGGGACGAGGGAGTGTGGGAGATCACGGCGATGCCGGCATCCTGCAGATCGATGGAAACAGAGATCGTTGACTTCATACAGTCCGCGAGGGCTGATGAGAAGGAGCTTGAGTCAAGGCTCTTCGCCATCATAGCCTGCAAGGCCGCCATCAAGGCCGGTGATGATATAGACAGATGGAGTGCCGAGGAACTATTGCAAAAGGCCTTCAGCCTCAGTGAGCCGGCATGTCCTCATGGACGCACGTTCATGATAAGGCTCAGCGAGAAGGAGCTTAGGCTCATGGCAGGAAGGACTGGCTGACGGAGATGCTGTTGCCGTATCGATCGGTGACGGTCATCACGGCACGTACGGCATCCGCCGCCGCCTCATAGCCCTCCTCGCGCTCCCCTTCCGCCGCTACCGTCCCATCCTCAAGGAACTCGGAGACATAGGCCGGAGAGGAAAGACGTCCATCGATGAACGAGGGATACGCCCTTTCCGCATGATAGGAAACAGACCTCTCAAGCTCGGTCCCGTTCGTAGAGTAGAAAAGCACGGAATAATCGCCTTCAGGGACATAGGCTCCAGGCGTCAGTTCCAGCGGGACTGATGTGAGTATATCCGAACCAGATAGGCTACCCTCCCACCAGAGGCTACCATCAGGAGAGGAGAGGCGGAAGGTATAGCCCTCCTCGGGATCGGATGGCGCGGCAGAGAGGACAAGGCTCTCATCGACCATCGCCTCCCCCTTCCACAGCCACATCGATCCTGCTCCTCAGAGATAGCGATGATACGGTGAACTCCTCCTGGGCACAGGAGGAGAAGAGCAGCAACGGTATCAGGAGGAACAGGGGGAGACGCCTCAAGACATCTCCTTGAGCGCCATCCTCACAGGATTAGCATAGCTGTTAAGCACGAACGTCCTCACCTCCGGAGAGAGATGGGCGAAATGAAGCAGGAATGACTTGCCATCGAATCCCTCAAGCTCACGGCTGAACCTGTCCGTCCCCTCAAGGTAATCATAGGCAAACATATTCGTATCCCAGAGCTTGTAGCTGAGGTGTATCTGCCTGTCGATCTCGCGCGCGACAGCCTCCGGCGTATCATAATCGCCGGAAAGGGGCGTGCCTATGGCAAGGTGGACACGGCCCTTCGGTCCCTTCATGCCCTTGGACATCGAGATGAGGTCCTCATACCTCTTCTTCTCGTACGCGCCATCATTCTGCAGCCTTATGACTTCCTCCCTGCCCTTGTTTATATCATTGGGATCATACTCGTAGCTTATGGAGAGGGGTACGATGTTCATCCTGCTGATCAGCTCAGAGAAGCTCATGCCAGAGCCGCGCTTAGAGAGGTACAGCATCTTTATGATCGAAGGATGGGTCTCATCTATGCCATCCTTGGAACGTCCTGACTTCTGCGCGATCCAGAGCGAGCGATGGGCATCGGTTATCAGCTCGTAGAAGTATTCAGAGAGCCTCCTCGACTCAAGGTACTTCTCCTTCATAGGCAGATCGCGCCTGACGATGACGCCGCCATTGAGGCGGAAGAGATCCTCGACGAACTGGTTGATTATGAGATTGTCACCGAAGGCCATCTCCACAAGCGGCCTGTGGGCTATGAGCAAGGCATAGTCGAGGAGTGCGCAATCCAGGATTATATCCCTATGGTTGGAGATGAATATGTAGCCCTTCTCCGGGTCTAGGTTCTCCGCGCCGGATGAGGAGAAACCCGTCATCGTGCGTCCGATGATCGTCGGAACGAAGATGCCCGCGGTGATTATCGACTGGAACTCCGAGTAGTTGCCGGCCTTCGAGATACCGGCGATGATGCCATTGAGGTAGGCCTGGGCCTTCTCTGGCCCCTCGTCACCTGCAAGCATATCGACGAATGACGCGATCTTGTCCTTGCTATTGAGGAGCCTCTCCTTGGCCGCATCGAAATCCTTGTCCCAATATGGGGCTATGTCACGATACTTCTCTATGTCCATAGGCACCTCAGCTTATCGTCTTGAGGAACTGCGTGCGCTCCCAGTTATAGCCATCCTTGCGGTTCTCCTGGGCAAGCATGCCTACGAAGTCATTAAGCGATGAGTAGCCATGCCGCGCCATCCATTCCTCGACGTATGCGTTCATGCGTCCGATGGCGGAGAATCCGTCCTTGATGACCGCGGAGCATACCTCCACGGCCTTCGCGCCGGCAAGGAGCATCTTCACCACGCTCTCTCCGGAATGGATGCCGGTATTGCCGCAGAAATCCATATCAAGCTCACCGCTCATAAGACCGATCCAGCGCAGGGCCTCGCCATATTCATCGGCAGAGGACGTGGGAGCGCCGGAGGTGAACTCAAGCTTCTCTATGTCGATATCAGGGCGGAAGAAGCGGTTGAAAAGCACCACGCCTTCCAAGCCGACCTCATCGAACGCCGCGAGAAGCGAGGCGAGCGAAGAATACTTATAGCCGATCTTTATCGAGAGCGGCGCCTTGATCCTCTCCCTCGCGATCTTCGCGAACTCCACGGCCTTGCGGTCGACATCCGCGCCCGGCACCTTCTTATCCGAGGATATAGGGTAGTAGTTAAGCTCTATCGCGTCAGCCCCGCAGGAGACGAAGCGCTCCGCGTAGTCTATCCAGCTCGCCATCGACTTTGCAGACACGCTGGCGATGACTGGTATGGAAAGCTCCTTCTTCGCCTCTGTAAGCAGCTTCATGTATCTATCGATGTAATAATCACGGGATGAGGAGAGGAAGAATCCCTCGGATCCGGCAGAGTCAAGATACTCCTTATTCGCATCAAGCTCGGAATTCACATCCGCTTCTATCTGTTCCTCGAAGATGGACTTGAGAACCACGGCACCTGCGCCCGCATCCTCGCACTTCTTCAGCGATACGAGATTCTGGGTAAGCGGACCAGAAGAGACAATGACCGGGGACTTCAGCTTCAGTCCAAGATATTCGGTATCAATCATGCTAATCGACCTCCGCCTTTCATTATACCACAAAGCGGAGGATGGGCAAAACCGCCTGATAATGCGTTATCAGAGTTTATACGGTACCCAGAAGTTATGCGACTGGTAGACGACGAAGGTCTCCACCTCAAGGATCTCAGCGACCTTCACCAGCTCGTACTTGAAAAAGTCCAGGAGAGACAGTCCCTCCTCCTCCGAAAGCACGAGCTGCACGATCAGGTCATAGCGTCCGGTGACCACGGCCGCGGAGAACACCCCGCGCAGCGAGCAGAACTCCGCCGCCTTCCTGTCAAGCTCCATCGTCTTGAGCTTCACGCCCATCATCACGACCTGCATCCCGGGAACCTTCTCCGGATCGACGAGCCCGGTAATGGAGAACACCCCTTCATCAAGGAGCTTATTGACCCTGCTCCGGACGGTGTTCTCCGTTATGCCCAGCTCATCCGCCACGGCACTGTATGGCTTGCGGCCATCGCGGAGCGACCTGATTATATCCTTATTGGTATCATCGATGCGCTTGGGGTTCTTATCCATTCCGCCTCTCAAATTCCTTCATGAACTGTGCCAGCGACGCCGCATCCTCCATCGGCAGCGCGTTATAGAGGCTAGCCCTCAATCCGCCTACAGACCTATGGCCCTTAAGCCCGAGCATCCCTTCCTTCTGAGACTCAGCCACGAACTTCGCCTCCAGCTCCTCGGACGGAAGCCTGAAGACGACATTCATCCTCGACCTGTATCTCTTGTCTACAGGCGAGCGGTAGAACGAGGAGGAATCGATGATATCATAGATGTATCCGCTCTTCTCGATGGCATTGTGAAGCATCCCCTCCACCCCACCATTGCGGATGATCCACTTGAGCATCAGTCCTACGGCCCAGATGGAGAACACCGGAGGCGTATTATACAGACCCTTGTCCTTGGCATGCTTGGCGTAGTCCATATACGCCGTGAGATTGCCATTGCGGCGCTCGAGCATATCATGGCGCATGATGATGAAGGTCGCTCCTGCCGGTCCTAGGTTCTTCTGTACGCCGCCGTAGATCATCGCGAAGCGGCTCACGTCAACTGGGCGTGAGAGGATATCAGAGGACATGTCAGCGATCAGAGGCACGCAGCCTGTATCGGGGAACTCCTGCCACTCTATGCCTCCGATCGTCTCATTGGAGCAGAGATAGTAATAGCAGGCATCCTCAGACGGCTTGACCGTCGCTGGGTCGGGAAGGGTCGTGAATCCGGACTCCTTGCCATCGAAGGCGATATTCACGCTACCGATCTTCGCGGCATCATCGGCAGCCTTGTTCGACCAGGAACCCGTGCGCACATAATCCGCGCTCTTTCCCTGCAGCAGGAAGTTCGTCGGTATCATGGTGAACTGCAGCGTCGCGCCGCCTCCGAGGAAATAGACATCATAGTCATCAGGGATCGAGAGAAGCTTCCTGAAGTCCTGGAGACACTCATCGTACATCTCCTCGAACATGCCGCCGCGGTGGGAGGCCTCTATCATCGAGAGCCCCTTGCCATGGTAGTCCACGATATTGGCCTTGATCTCCTCAAGCACTTCCAGCGGAAGCGTTGACGGCCCTGCAAAGAAATTCATCTTCCTCATATCCTTCCCTCCTTCCTAAGATTCTCGATGGTCTCCACGACCTCTTCTCCTATCCTTAGGAGATTCTCTACCGTATTGGCGCCGACGTGCGGCGTGAGCGTTATGTTCTCACATCCCAGAAGCGGGTTATCAGCAGCTGGAGGCTCCGAGGAGTAGACATCGGTGCAGAACCATGAGAGGCTTCCATCCTTGAGGGCCTCGGCAACCGCCGCCTCATCTACGCACTTGCCGCGTCCGGTGTTTATGAGGACGGGCTTGCGCTCCATCTTCGAGATGAGCGATGCATTCACCATCCTGTCTGTCTCAGGAGTGAACGGCAGGTGCATGGAGATGTAATCAGCTTCCTTCACCGCATCCTCGAGGCTCATCATCTGGGCAAGATCGGAGGACTCCACGTACTTGTCATACGCGACGACATTCATGCCGAACGCCTTTGCCCTGATAGCTACCTGGCGCGCTATGTTGCCCATGCCCAGGAGGCAGAGCGTCTTCCCATTCAGCTCGGTGCGCTTCACGCTCTTCATCCACTCTCCCTTCTTCATCGTGCTGTCGTAGTACGGGATATGGTTAGGAACCGAGAGCATCAGCGCGAACGCAAGCTCTGCGACGGCCGGAGCCGATGACTTTGGGGTGTTGAGGGCTATGATGCCCTTCTCCTTGCAGTACTCCTTGTCGATATTATCCATGCCCACGCCGCCGCGTATGATGAGTCGGAGATTCGGAGCCTGGTCGATATAGGCCTTATCGGCCTTGGTCTTGGAACGTATGAGGACCACATCAGCATCCCCAAGTCTTGACTTGTCATCGGTGACCTCACCGAAGACAGAGAGCTTTTCAGGAAGGCTCTTATCGAAAGCGTCGGAAATGAGAATCAGCATAACAGTCCTCTCCTTTCTTTAATATATTACGCAAATAGTATTCCATGCATTTAGCTAGCTGTCAAAGAGAATGTGGATTTCTGCGCTTTGGTGAAAAATAGAGGATAATATCAGACAGATTCATCAAAGAACGATCAAGGGAGGCATATCATATGGGCAACGGCAGGCCTGAATACCATGGAAAAAAATAGAGGAGCCGAAGCTCCTCGTAGATCAGTACGCCTTGGAGGCGTGCATCTTCCTTACCTTCTTCATCTGCTTCCTCGCAAGCGCCTTGTTCTTGCGGTTGAGGATGGTTGAAGGCTTCTCATAGTACTCGCGCTTCTTCCACTCGCGGATGATGCCTTCCTTCTCGACCATCCTCTTGAAGCGCTTGATCGACTTCTCGAGCGGTTCATTCTCGTCTACCTTAACGAATGCCATTTATATCACCTCCTCTCCCTTGAGGGTCAGATTCAACCATGTGAAATTATCATTGAAGGACGGTCTCTGTCAATCGACCATCTCCATCTCCTCTATCACCATCTGCATCTTCGACTGCCCCTTCCAGTAGTTCGTATCGGGGGTGAACACGATATCCACGGCAGATCCCTTGGTGAAGAGATCATTATCGTGGGGGCTCCACCATACCGCAGGCCAGGAGAAGCGTCCGAATGAGACGGTGAGCCTCATCATGCGCCTGTCGCCGCGCGTGGGCAGGATATCCACGATCCTCGCTCCTTTAATATAGAGCATCAAGGAGCCGTTCTCCTGCCCGCATGGCTCGATCAGCTCCGAAAGCCTCCACAGTCCCTCTGTCATGTATTCGGCAGGAATCTGGGCGTCAACGACGATCTCATCGCTCTGGGGTGCGGCTTCCGCTTCCTCGATAGCCGATGAAAGCGCGGAGAGGAAGGCATCCTTCGACTCAGGGGGCAATGAGAATCCTGCGGCCTTGGCGTGCCCCCCATAGCTCTCGAAGAACGGGGAGAGGCCATCGAGGAACTCCTTGGCGTTCCACCCATCACGGCATCTCATCGATCCAGATATCCTCTCCCCCTCTATCGTCGCCATGACGATGCAGGGCACCATGAACTGGCTGGCAAGCTTTGAGGCGATGGCTCCGGTAAGCCCCCTCGGCATCCTGGAATCCTCCACCACGATGAAGCGCCCATCATGCGAGGCGAAGCTCTCCTCCGCCTTCTCCCGTACGCTCAAGAGTACATCCTCCTCGCTCTTCTGCCTTGCCTTATTCATCTCAAGAAGCGTGTCAGTCAGCGCCACGCACTCCGCGCTGTCATCGGAGAGCAGGAGGCTGAGAGCCGGAGTCGGATCGCCCATGCGGCCAGCGGCGTTCAGCACCGGAGCGATATAGAACGAGACATCACGGGTATTGAGCTTCTTACCGGTCATGTTCAGCTTGGCAAGGAGATAGACGAAGCACGGAAGCGGACGCTGTGAGAGCATCGAAAGACCGCGCTTGACGATCATGCGGTTCTCATCCTTCATCGGCATGAGATCGGCGATCGTACCGATGGCAGCAAGCTGCAGCACGTCATCGAAGCGTGATGAGAGCGAAGGATAGGAGTAGACGGAAAGCGAACGGAAGAGCGAGAGGAGCGTCTCTATCTCCCTATCCCCTTCCTGATACCTCGCGGCCCTGGAGACCATCGCGAGGTCGAAGAGCGTATGGCCCTTGGCACGCGGCATGATACGCTCAAGCTGCTCCCTTATATCCACTAGGGATATATCGACATTGGCACCGAAGGCCCGGCGAAGCATCTTCTTCTCGGTATCGCCATCAAGCACGAATATAGGAAGGGAAACAGCGAGGAAATCCATCAGCCGGCTACGCTCGGCGGAGAACGCTCCCTCGACCACCTCCTCGGTGATCCTGTCGATCTCTACCAGGTTCTCAAGCCTCACGGCGTTTATCCTCACCGTTCCGTTCCTAGGCTCTGCATGAAGGACTATGCACTCGCTTCCATAGAGAGGGGTACGCGCGAACTCCAGGGCCCAGGCAAGCTTCGCGGCGACGGCGCAGCCTGCAAGTCCCGGAAAGGGATAGCCTGCTCCTTCCACGCGAGGATCGAAGATGGCGACCGCAGGTGGAAGCTCGTCCCCAGGAATGTGATGGTCCAGGACTATGACATCGACACCGCCCCGCTCAAGCGTCGCTATCTCCTCGACCGAGGCTATTCCGCAATCGACGGTGATCACCAGCGTATAGCCACCCTGGAGGATCTCCGAGACGCTATCAGCGGTCATGCCATATGGCTCATCTCCGACAGGCAGGCGGAAGGATACATCCTTGGCTCCCAGAGAACGCAATGCGCGGACGATGATCGCGGTGGATGTGATTCCGTCGACATCCCTGTCTCCGAAGACGAGTATCCTCTCCTCTTCCTCTATCGCGGCCTCTATCCTGTCGATGGCGGCCGGCACATCCTCCGCCTCGAATGGCGAGTGATGATAGACCACGTCGTTCTCCAGGAAGTACTGGAGATCAGCACCCGTCCTTGCCCCGCGCCTCTCAAGCACGGTAGCACTCAGGAGATCAAGCGAATATCGTTCCTTTATTGCCCTCACCTTAGAGGGATCTGACTGAGGTATCCTGACGTTCACCTTGGCTACAACTCCCAGATTCCATGCTCCAGGCTCTCCAGCCTCCCGGGAAATGACAGGGAGAGGGAGCGCAGCATGTACCTGAATATCCTATGCCTCTGCTCAGGGCTGACCTTCAGCTCCATCGAATCCCTCAGGCTCAGCGAGAGGGTGCGAGAAAGGAAGCGCCTTGCGTTCGGAGGCAGGATCAGGCTACCGGACATCGTATCACACTCCGAGCATACGGCAACACCCTCTATATCGGAAAAGCCAAGCACCTCATCCTCCCCGTATGGCCGGAGGCAGCGCGGGCACCTCTCATAGTCCCCACCCAGTCCGGATAAGGCAAGGAAATGGACGATGAAGGAGATCACGACGCTCTCGGTATCATAGAACTCCAGGAGGTCAAGCGCCCCGGTATACAGCGCATAAAGCTCCGGCCGTGCATCCTTGCCGGTAATGACCATGTCTGAGAAAAGCATCGCGGCCATGTTCCTCTCTAGGTCATCTAGGAGGCACTCATGCGTGGATATCACATCGATATCCTTCAGGCTCCAGCGGTTTCCTCTGGATAAGGACAGGGAGAACACGCCCTCCGTATAGAGGGGGGCACGGACGCATCGTATGCTCTTCCTCGCTCCGTAGGAGACCACGCTGACAAGGCCCAGCGGGACAGAGAGAAGCGTGAGGAGCCTGTCATTCTCCCTCAACCTCTCGCTCCTAAGCACGACCGCAAGTCCCTTGGAATCCCTGTCCATGGAAATGAAGATAAGGACACGGCAGGTGACTGTCAACAAAGGCGCGTTATGCTATCATCAACCCATGCGCCGAGCTTTCATTGGATTGCTGATCATACTATCATCGCTGTCGCTCACAGCCGCCTCGATAAACGGCGGAAGCGAGGTCCGCCCCGATCTCTTCTACAGCCTTGAGGAACTGGAGAAGGAGGATTTCAGCGCTCCGCTCACAGCAGAGGAGAGAGCCTACTATGACAGCGTGGATATCTACCTCCTGACAGCATCCCCTGCAGAGCCTGTGTATATCTACTTCGGCCACTCAGGAATCGTCATAGACCCGCCTGACGCGGATGCGGTGATGTATGACTGGGGAACCTTCGGATTCTCCGATGGCTTCTACCTCAACTTCACGATGGGTCTTCTCTATTACAGCATCTCCTCCGGATGGGCAGAGCAGAGGATGATGGGCTTCATCGCGGACGACAGGACCGTGACCCTGCTCCCGCTTGACCTGACAGCAGAGGCAAAGAGCGCTGTGATGCGCTTCTGCTCAAGGAACATGCTTCCTGAGAACAGGACATATCTCTATCACTACTATAAGGACAACTGCGCCACGCGCGTCAGGGATCTCTATGATGAGGCGACGGGCGGCACATTCGGGGAGTGGGCGCGGGCAAAGGACACGGGAAGGAGCTTCAGGGAGTGGGCGATGCTCTATCTCTCCCCTTCCCTCTTCTTCGAGTACCTGCTGAACTACCTCCAGGGTCCGGAGATCGATGAGGATCTCTCGCTCTACGAGGCATGCTTCCTACCGGAGGTGCTTGAAGATGCGATATCAGAATTCGAAGGCCGTGAGAGCGAGATCGTGTACCATACCATGGGAAGGAGCCCTGTCCCAGAAAGCTATTCGCTGACGCTCCGCTCTATCCTGATAGGGCTGGCATTCGCCATACCTCCCATGCTCACGCTCTCTAAGAGACGCTGGCTCAGGCGTACCGGAGATACCATCACCGCGGCCATAGAGCTGTTCCTGGGAATAATGTCAGCAGTCCTCCTATTCATGATGACTGTGACGAACCATGACGTCACCTACTGGAATATAAATCCCCTGACAATCTCACCGCTGATGCTTGTATCGGCAGCGCTCCACCTCGTGTCGCTCGGAAGGCGTGAAAGACGGAATGGGCTATTCCGTATCACGCTTGTCGAATCGGCCATGCTCATGGCAGCCCTGGCCTTCCAGATCATCACTCCGTTCCACCAGGGCAACGCACCATACTATATCTCAGCGTCCATCCTCTATGCCGCAGAGGTCCTTAGCGCACGATATGGGTGCCGCCGCAGCCGCTGATCGCATCGGAAAGATGCTCGGGGTCGGTAATCAGCCCCTCGTTTCCCGTAGTCCTGACATAGTCCACGATCGCCTGTATCTTCGGCAGCATCGATCCCGGGGGGAACTGTCCTTCAGCGGCGTAGCCTTCCGCCTCATCGCATGTCATCCTATCGATGGCACGCTCAGTACTCTTACCGTAATCAAGGCAGACCTTCTCCACTGCCGTGGATATCACGAAGGCATCGGCATCGAGCCTCTTCGCGAGTATCGCGGCGGCAAGGTCCTTATCAACGACGGCCTCACGCCCTTCAAGGCGGCCATCGCGGCCCCGTACGACGGGAATACCGCCGCCGCCAGCGGCTATGACGCAGCAACCTGAATCCAGAAGCAGACGCACAGTATCAAGCTCGATGATCGAGAGCGGCTTAGGAGATGCCACGACACGCCTCCACCCCCTGCCGGAATCCTCGACCACGGTCCATCCGGAGTGTTCCTGATGGTACCTCGCGTCCTCCTCGGACATGAATGACCCTATAGGCTTGGTCGGGTTGCCGAAGGACGGATCGTCAGGATTGACCTCCACCTGCGTCACCAAGGTCACGACCTGCTTCTCAACGCCCATGGCATGAAGCTCGTTTCCAAGCGCCTTCTGCAGCTGGTAGCCTATCGCTCCCTGGGTATCGGCGACGCAGGAGTCAAGGGGAACCGGGTGAAGGATCTTCCTGGCATACTCGGCACGAAGGAGTATGTAGCCGACCTGCGGTCCATTGCCATGCGCGATCACGACGCGGTGGCCGTCCCTTATCAGCTTGGCGATATGCCTTGCGGTCTTCTCCGCAGCCTGATACTGCGCATCCACGGTTACATGGTCCTTATCCTCAATGAGCGAATTGCCGCCTATCGCAATGACTATAAGCTTGGAATCCATAGTTCCTCCGATTCAAGATTACCACATCTGCAACAAAACGCAACAAGATAGAACCGTAATCATCATATCTTCTCTCACACCTCGGAAATCGTAATTGACAGCGTATAGCCCTGCCCATAGATTGGTAATCGATGGACG
>CASFZR010000027.1 GCA_949299185.1 uncultured Spirochaetales bacterium | reverse complement strand
GCCGCAAAAATAGTACATTTCATTTCAAAAAGTGCTAATTTCGTGTAAAAATTGCCCTGTCGTAAAGGTTATGTGTGCTAAAATAAGTTAATATAAAGGGCGGTTCGAGCAAGTTTGCCCGGACTATACCGAGGCGATGGCTGGGGCTTGCTGCAACCAAGGTGCCAGTCGATGGTCGGTTTCGTCTGGGCGGCCCAGATGATGTGCAACCCGATGGAGACGTCCTTCATACACTTCCTCGATGAGTGGATAGTCGAGAGATGCGATACGTCGGACATGCTCGCCCATAAGGACGACTACAACCCGTACATCCTCGTAGACCCTGCCAACACGAAGACCAAGGACTCAGACTACACGGCCATGATAGTCATACTCACCGGATCCGACAGGAAGTTCTATGTTCCTGATATAAGCTACGACAAGCTCAATCCATCCGAGAGGAGGGATAGGCTCTTCGAGCTGGTGAACAAGTGGACGAACTCGCACATGAAGCCGCACGTGTTCTATGAGTCCAACTCGATGGCTGCTGACCTGCATATGATCCAGGAGAAGCAGGCTGAGACCAAGAACTTCTTTACCGTGACCGCGGCATCCACGAAGCCGAGGATAGGAGACAGGAGGATGACGGGAGGGAACCTCAAGTTCGAGAGGATCATGCAGCTGGAGCCGCTGTTCCGGGCTCATAGGGTCGTCTTCGCAGAATCGGTCAAGAAGGTGAACTACGAGGGACGGCTGATAGATATGATGCAGCAGGTCATAGATAACGAGTACCGCGCCTTCCCCTTCTCCGACCATGACGACTTCCTTGATGCCCTTTCGAGGATAGCGGACCTGGATACCGGAACGATGATGTCATTCCCCGACTCCAAGGACAGCCGGGAGGAGCTGATAGCCTACTACAGGAGGCAGAACGCCAAGGTCTTCGATATCGATTCCGGTGGGTATCAGCCTTGGTGATATATTAGTTATATTAGTCTTCTTCGTATAAAAGCATTTACTTTTATAAATGTTTTGCTAAAATATCACTTGATCATGGCTGCGGATACGAAGAAGGTGCAGGGCATCCTGAGGATGCTCGATCATCAGAAGGTAATCAGAGCGAAGGGAGACAGGATGAGATGGGAGGCGATGGCTTTCGCGAAGCACCGCCTTCCCGAGGATATGATCTCTGGCGACTCTCCAGTCAAGCCCATAAAGCTCTACTCTGACGAGGGCGTTAAGGCCATAGAGCGCTTCTGCACCGGATTCATGGGCAACATCATGGCTCCCAATCAGGATTGGTTCATGCCGAGGATAGTAAGCCGTGATTACCATGTATCCCTTGAGCCTGATTACGGCGGCGACTTCATCGAGTACATGAAGACGGCGATGAAGGACGAGATGAACCACTCGAACTTCTATGAGCAGGAGAACCTGGCTACGCTGGACAGCATAACATGCGGCTATTCCTGCACGCTCTTCCAGAACGATGAGGTCGGGGACAGGATATTCCTACAGACCTTCGAGCCGTGGAACTGCTGGTTCGATCTAGACCGCTTCGGACGCCCCTATGTCTTCCTGTATAAGTACAGCCTCACCGGGCGCGAGATGCTGGAGAGGTATGATAGCCTTCCTAACAATGTGCTTGCGATGGCGAAGAGGGCGATGGACAACTCGCAGTTCGAGATGCTCTTCTGCGTCGTCAGGCGCAATCAGATAAGGGACTCCAGCGGCAATGTGGTTCCGTTCTCCAGGAGGATATCGGAGAACATGGAGTTCGCCTCCTATGAGATATACATCCCGGGCATGAAGGTGCTGAGGGAGTCCGGATACAGGCAGTTCCCGGTAGCGATACACGTATGGGAGAAGGCCGGGGACTCGCAGTACGGCAGGGGCCTCGTGATGAAGTACCTCAACGAGTTCTCCAAGCTGAACAGGCTTGCATACGAGTACGGGCTTGCCATAGCGAAGATCAACCACTCGCCGTGGCTCGTTCCCGATTACCTCAAGAACAGCTTTTCCGATCAGCCCGAGGCGAGGGTCATCTACAACAACGCCGAGCTAATACCCCGCCAGCTCGGAGAGCAGATAGACTACACCGCCGCCGCCAACAACCTTGCGCTTCAGGAGCAGAAGATCCAGAAGCTCATGTACAACGACGTGTTCACCTACCTCTCCAATCAGGACAAGGTGTTCACGGCTACGCAGGTAAACGCGGTCAAGGCCGAGGGACTCTCCCAGCTCTCTCCGATCTACTCCACCGTCCAGACGCAGAAGATCGATCCGGCACTGAAGCTCGTCATGTCGATCATGTCCATCAACGGACGCCTTGAGCTTTCGAGCGACTACTTCGGAGGCGGCAAGGACAACAGGCTGGACTTCGTACTCGACTCTTGGTTCAGCCAGATGCTCATGACCTACCAGAACGAGAACGTCGTGCAGACGATCCTCGGAGACGGTGCGGCCTGGGCATCCATGGGATTCGCTAAGCAGTTCGCCGACAACGTGGATATCGACTACGCGATAAGGGCCGATGTCACGAAGGCCGGAGGATCCGCCAAGTATCTCGTTCCGATCAGCGAGAGGGACCAGAAGAGGGAGATGGAGAGGCAGATGGCGGCACAGCAGATGGAGCTTGAGAACGAGCTTAAGAGATCCGAGGCGCTGAGGAACGCGGCAGGCGCGGCTAATCTCAACAACTCGGCCGGATTCAACGGAGGTATGCAGTGATCTACTTCGGCACCAGCGATGAGAGGAAGAAGATCACCAAGGACGTGATCGATCACAGGGAGAGGATCAGGAGCGTCTACAGGGGCGAGGATGGGGAGAGGATTCTCTTCAACCTGCTAAATGATTCCGGCGTATTCAGCGTACAGACGGATCCCGCGAAGATCGCCACGCGCAACCAGGCGATCCTCTGGATGGAGGAGATGGGGATGCTGGATGAGAACCGCGTACGCCTCTTCATCCACCAGTTCCTCGAAGGCGGCATGGCATCTCTTGAGACGGAGGACATGAACGCGCAGGCGGCCGCCGATGCATCGAGGAAGACGGCTGATTTCGGAGTATTCGGGGATATTACGCCCCCGGAGATATAGGAGAGATGAATGGCAGACATTGAAAAATCGGAACCCGATTCGACTCTAAACGGACAGGAAACTGGAAATTTCCAGCCGAACACGGGCGAAAATTCGGAGACTATGCTCAAGCCCTGGCTCAAGAACGTGGGTAAGGATTTCTACCAGAACGAGGAGCTGGCGCAGTACGACTCGCTCAAGGATGCCCTGACCAACCTCCTTAAGCGTCCAAAGGCCAAGGACGTACCGGAGAGCTATGGAGAGATCGGAAAGGTCGAGGAAGCCTACAGGAAGGCTGGGCTTACCGCTGATGAGGCCAAGGAGATAACCGCGGCCTTCTCGGAGAGGATGCCGAAGGAGAAGCCTGACCTCAAGGACTATTTCAAGGACGACTATGGCAAGGTCACGGAGAACTACAGGAAGGGAGTCGATTCATTCGCGGATGACGCGCTGAAGAAAGCGATCACGGACAGCGGGCTCGATAAGGACCCGGCGTTCGTGGACTTCGTATCGCGCGTCGGAAAGGAGACTGGGCAGAACACCTTTGAGCCGCCTAAGAACGCGGCCAAGAAGGATTATGCCCAGATGCTGGTCGAGAACAAGACCAAGCGATAAGCGCAAGGAAACCACATGGATCAGACGACTTTGATCAATGGAATGTATCCGACGATCTTCGATTACGAGGATTCGGCGAATATCAACGGAATGACTGTCATCGATGAGATCACCGGACAGTCTGATCTCGTTCTTGATGCCTGCGTTATCCCGACCAATTCGGGCTTCAGGCATGAGTTCAAGAGGGAGATCGAGAAGAAGTACAACGCCAAGGCGGCGGCCTTCGATGAGGGCTGGGTGGCTTCTGGCGGAACCCGCACCATGATGGTGTCTGTCCCCACGATGAGGATCACGGACGCTAAGGAGTTCGACATCCTTACCGAGAGGCTTACATCTGACGGCGGTGCGGCAAGAAGGGCGAGGAACATAAGGAACCTCGGAGACTCCCTCATCCACGAGAAGGCGAACCAGCTCCTCTACGGCGGCCTTCCGCATCCGGACGGCAACTTCGATGCCAAGGAGATCCCTGGCTTCGCATCATACGTGGACAAGATCTCCGATTACGATGCGATGATCCAGCGCTGGGAGAACGAGGAGTGCCCGTTCGAGGACGAGAACTGCCTCGCACTGGACAATCAGGACGGAGCGAATACCACGGACTCGGCGACCGTTGAATCGGATGAGGCCAACAAGGTCTGGACCTCGATCTACGGCTTCGCCTTCGGCGAGAAGGGCGCGTTCACCACGTTCCCATCGAATCTTGCGATGCTCGCAGGCTACAAGGCTGACTTCTTCCCAGAGCAGCTCGCTACCTACCAGGACAAGAGGGACGGGCTTACGAAGTACCGCACCTTCGATCTCGTGACTGGCGAGTGCGCCTTCGGTGTCGGAGTGGCCAACCGCTTCTGCCTCACCGCTCTCAGGAACATCTACCTGAAGCACAAGGCCAAGGATGACATCTTCGATGAGATGTACCGCGTTGAGCAGAACCTCATCAAGCTTGCTGACTTCTTCTCTCTCGGAAAGGTCGATGGAGTAGGTCAGATGACGTTCTACACGAACCGTTACCTCATCCATCAGATGGCTCAGTATCAGCAGAACAGGATCGTCAGGGTTGACATGGGCAACAACTCCAACAAGGGCAACATCGGCGATACGACTCCTGCTGAGCTTGAGATCGCACCGGGACTGATCCTCAAGTCGGATTTCGCGATCAAGAGGACAGAGGCGTTCATCGCCTAAAGGAGAGGGAATAATGGCATATCCAGAATCCACTACGTTCGGAGGCGGCGGTATCGATATCGCTACCCAGAAGGAGAAGACTGAGTTCTTCATCGGAGCCACCTACTCCACCACGCAGGTCATCGCCACCACGGCTAAGGCGGCTGGCGGAATCGATACGGGAAACGAGAACGGCATGTACCGCCTCCTCTACGATATCAGCGTGAGGGTCGTCGGAAAGATCGCAACACCCACTGCGGATAGGATCAAGTTCACTATCTACGAGTCCGACGATAACAGCACGTTCACTGCCGGATCCTCGTGGGAGACCACGATCGAGAAGGTGAACAATGCAAGGCGTACCCCTGTATCGTTCCCGCTTCCGTCGTGTACGGCGAGGTATATCGTACTCGGCATCCAGCTTACTGGAACGTCTGCCGTGAACACGGCTGCCGCTACTGCTGGAACGCTTCTCGTATCCGCGCTTCCGGTGAGCTACTGAGGCGCGTATGGAATATAAGGCTCGCATAACGCATCTGAGGAAGAAGAAGTACGGAGCATACGAGCAGGTGATCGCCTATACCGATACGGTAGAGACCGATACCGCGCTTGATACGCATGAGCCGCCGTTCTACTTCCTCGTCAAGGGTGCCGATCCAGGGCCTGTCGAACCTGAGGATCCCGATGAAGGAGACGATTCGGGGTCCTCTGAATCCGGCGACGGCACACAATCCGAGGTAATAGGATGAAGAAAGAGGACGTATACAGGATAGCCCTGATCTGCTTCAACGTCGATTACGACAAGATCATGCCCGAGGAGGTAGAGGGACAGGAGCCCGAGCTTCCCAATGAGGTGCTTCTCTGCGAGCGCTTCTACAGGGCGGCGGAGCTGTTCTGCATCGAATCCTATGACTGGTCCTTCATGCATCACCTCAAGAGGTATGAGGACAAGGACCTTGTGAAGGAACTCTCATCCCCAGAGGTCGCTGATGGCAAGGATATATGCTATCAGCCTCCTCTGCTCCATTGCCACGACTTCCCCTGTCTGCCGGAATACGACTACGCATATGAGGCACCGTCCGACATGGCGAAGCCGCTCTTCGTCAACGGCAGCCACAATGCCACGATAAAGCGGATAGGCAACACGCTAATCTTCAACTTGAAGAACCCCGCGCTGGTGTATATCGGGAACTCGATCGACTACAACCATGACGAGGATTATCCCGATGACTTCTTCTACATGATCGCATACAGGCTTGCGATGGAGATCCAGCCGAACATACAGGCTGACAACAACACGATACTCGCGTCCATAACCACGAGGATGCAGTCGGCGTTCCAGGCTCTCAGGCAGGCTGATATGACGACTACGAGGATAAAGACGCCTCCCGCTGACTTCTTCGTACTCTAGGAGGCGCTATGTATATCAACAACTTCAGGTACGGTGAGATATCGAGGCGCAACGCAGGACGCTTCGATACCGAGTTCTATCAGAACGGGGCGTTCCTGTTCAGGAATCTCACCACATGCATAGAGGGCGGTGCGACAAGGAGACCGCCCATACGCAAGCTCATAGACTCTGATTCCAAGAGGCTCGTCCCCTTCACGATATCGGAGTCTCTTTCCTATGTCATAGGGCTTTCCAACGACAAGATGCACTTCTACCGCTACGTCCTGGACGAGTTCACGGAGATAGTCGCCGTAGGCTATCCCGGCGGAAGGACGCTGACGGACACGCAGATACATGAGCTTACGTATGCGCAGTACTACACGAGGATGTACTTCGCGCACAACGACTTCAGGCCGTTCATGATGGACTACAACGCATCCTCCGATACGGCTACGGTGTCAGACGTCACGATCCTCATCAATCAGGACGCGAAGGACAGGTACTACTTCTCCCCTTCATACATAACCGATGCCGACGGCAAGGAGCTTACTAGGCTTGAGGGAAGGATACTGTATCAGAAGGTCAACGAGGAGACGGGCCTCGTGGAGTGGTACTTCGATGAGGACTTCGAGGAGCCATACGAATACTCTGTCGCCTTCCCTCCGGTCAAGGGCGAAAGCTCATACATAACGGGCTATGACGACTATGAGGACGATGACCTTCTAACAGGCTCGGATCACTACCCGTCTATCGTAGCCGTGATAGGCGACTCGCTATGGTTCGCAGCAACGAAGGCTGATCCCCATACGTTCTGGAAGTCCAGGATACTCGGTACATCGCAGTTCATAGACGGCTACGTGGCTGATTCCATGCATGACTTCATCCAGTTCCAGGTGATACATACCGAGATAGAGACTCTCGTCGAGGATGAGGAGCTTCCAAAGACGCAGCTGATATCAGCCACGGGAGAGCCGATGTGGGAGCAGGAAGCGGCCGAGGACATGTACTTCACCCGCGACAAGGATAAGGACGGTAACTACACGTATGCGGAACGGCTGTACTGGTACAACGAGACGAACAGCGAAGAGAAGATATGGCTGTATGATCCAGACGATAAGACGACCGTATATGACTGGGAGACGCTTGGATATCCTATACGCAAGCCGATAATGGTCTACGACTTCTCCTCTCTCGATCAGCTGATGAGATACAAGGTGACGATGGACTTCACCGCTACCGATTCCTGCGCGGTGAGGCTTGAGCTTGCAACGGGAAGGCAGGACAGGATCAGGTTCATAAAGCCGTCATGCGGATATATCTTCATCGGCACGTCCACGTCTGAATGGAGGCTCCCGTCCGCGTTCTCCGCAGTGAACAACAAGACGGCTGATCCATACACCAACTACGGCTCTATAGGAATACAGCCGATAATCCTCAATGGCTCGATGATCTTCATCCAGAAGTCATACATCCTCCGTGAGTTCTATCTCTATCAGGGATACATGGCCAATAGCGATACCACTATCACGAACCACGATATCCTATCAGCCGGGATCAAGGAGATGCTTCCCAAGAACACCCCTACTCCCACTGTCTACTTCGTCATGGATGACGGTACGGCACGGGTACTCGTATACGACAAGGAGAACGGTATCCAGTCGTTCGCTAGGTGGGACATGGAAGGAAGGAGCATAGGGTCCACTGCGACGATAGAGACGAACAACAAGGATATCATGCTGTTCCTGGTGACGAGCGATACCGAGTCGTTCATAGCCTTCCTTGATGAGGGAGAGACGGAATCGTTCAGCGATGAGGGCGGCATCGATTACGTATCAGAGCTTCTCACTCCATACCTTGAGATCATCGACAACAAGATGGGCCTCGGCAGGTTCAAGAAGTCCAATGCGGCTTATATCAGGCCGCTTGAGACAGGTCATGTATACATCGGAGATGACGAGAGGCAGCTGAACAAGACCAACTATGCGCTAGGCAACGACGATTACAGGGCAGTACTCATGGGCAGGATGGATAGGATGTACTCGATGAGGATTCGTAGCTTCGAGGATGAGCCGATGACGATACTGGCGTTCCAGATCGAGGGGGCACTCTGATGGCTAATACATACAAGAACCGCATAAACAGTACTATAACCAATTCAACCGTCTCACACGGATTATCGTGGGCCACAACTGGAGCGTCTATAGGATCTGTATTCGGAGGTATCGGTGCAGGAATAGGTGCTGGACTGGGCCTTATAGGTGGATTGATATTCGGAGGGATAACAGGAAACAACCAGGCTCGTCAGGAGATCAGAGACTTGGCGACCGAGGCCCAGAACGACCGCATGGAAGCCACGGATATCCGAAACCAGAACATCCAGGATGCCCAGCGGTTCATAAGCAGGACGAGGGATAAGTTCGATACGACATATGGTGCCGGAATGTACGATCAGTACGATGAGCTGTTCCAGACGATATTCAACCTCCCAGCCGGTACTCAGACCGTATCCGATCTCCTTGAGTCGCTCTCCACGGATTCGATATCGGGAAGCATAACCACATCGGCAGACGGCTCGCTCATAGGCTCCTCGATATCCGACACGCTGTCTCTCAGCGATATAAACGCCGGATACCTCGATTACATGAGGCAGCAGATCCATACGGCAGATACGATCCTCGGAATGAGGTTCAGGTACAACACCGAGAGGGAGAATCAGATGATCGATTCGTACCTCGATTCCGTGGAGCAGTACAACCTTCAGCTTGCCCAGCAGTTCGACAGCGCCTTCCTTCAGAGGAGGATGGAACAGGCAAGCGAGGCCATGGCTATGGGAGAGACAGCCGTAGCGCAGGCTAATTCCGGATTCAGGCAGACAGGATCAGGCACGAATCTTACCGCTATACAGCAGTTCCAGAACGATATGGCAGAGGTAGCCTACTCCTCAATGGTCAGCTATCAGCTCCGTGGCTATCAGCTATCCATGGAGAGGAGCAATACAGAGCTTGTCAACGAGGTCTATTCAATCAGGACTGAGAACGCCATGACCACGCAGGAAGCCCTTGAGGGTTCGATCGAAGGCTACAACGAAGCGATGGATGAGGCATGGAAGTATCAGGGAGCCATAGAGGAAGGAGAGGAGGAGATCGAGGACTACAACACGGACCTCGATGAGATGTATGAGGCCCTTGGTGATAAGAGCGACCATAGGCAGGCAATGGATGTTGAGCCGGAGGAGGCATTATGAGCAGATATGATGTAAGGAGGC
Organism: uncultured Spirochaetales bacterium; assembly: GCA_949299185.1. Classification (GTDB taxonomy): domain Bacteria; phylum Spirochaetota; class Spirochaetia; order Sphaerochaetales; family Sphaerochaetaceae; genus Ornithospirochaeta. The sequence continues at coordinate 33,292 of CASFZR010000027.1, read as the reverse complement.
GCACGCTACAGAGGAAGGCGCAGCTTAATCAGCTTACGCTTCAGCAGAACGCTGACACGATAAATAAGCTTGTCACGCAGGGTACTACCCTAGTGAATAACATAGCCACGACGATAGGCACCGAGCAGGCAGAGGAATACAACAGGGGAAAGTATGACACCATCTACGGTCAGGTAATGGATCCCGACTTCTATTACAAGGAGGAAGGCGGTGTCAGGATGCCTCTCACCCAGGAGGAGGCCTTCGCTAAGTACGAGGGACTCATAGCCGATTACGAGGCGAACAATCCGCCACCGTCGAATCCTTGGGCTCAGGCGGCAATACGCAACTCAGATGAGAAGATGCGTGATTCGAATAGGATCAGGCTGCTAACCAATCAGATAAGCACGTATAGGGAGTTCCGAGCCAACAGATATGCTGAGGAGGTGTTCGGCTCTGATGCTGTTGGAGGGGCTTCTGGATCCGGAGGATCGTCTTCCGGCGTAGGAAGCAAGCCGGGTATATTGAACCTTCAGATAGACAATCCCAACGAGTTCGTCGATAGGTACATGATCACGTCCGATTCGGATATGGAGATGGTCAGCGATGATATGGCAGGAGTCTATTCATTCGTCCGAGGATATGATCCGGTAGAGACGATAAGGTCAGCTACGGATCCGGTTACCGGAAGCGGTACGGATGACATAGCAGAGAAGGCCGCAGAGAACATAGTCATCAACTCATCCGGAATAAGAAGCCTTCAGGGACGTGTCAATTCCCAGATGAACGGATATACCACCCCTGATGGCAAGCATACCGTAGGTAACAAGAACGTGGCGGCAAAGATATTCGGCACCTACATAACGGGAATAAGTGGCGGGTATTCTGATGTGGAATCAAGCCAGATGGCATGGGATATGCAGAACAGGTTTGCTGATCAGGAGCTAAAGCAGAACATGGATATCCTGTACAGCACTAATGTTCTCAGGGGAAGCATGACCGAGGCTGATTTCAGCGCCGCACTTGATGAGAGGCTTGATAGCATAGCCGCAGGAGGCATGGAGGGATACAGCAGGAGCCTTACGCAAGGAGAGAAGGATCTGCTCAGAAGGGAGATAATGTCATCAGTATCAGGCCTCAAGAGCGAATACCAGAAGCAGCAGCTTGGAATACTGAATGACAGCATGATGCCTATCATGAGGGAATACGAGAAGGATAACGGATACATAACATCCGAGTTGTTCGATAAGCTTGCTCAGCAGTACGGACTTGATACGAGATGGCTTCCAGAGGAGAACAGGACGGCGATTGAAACATTGCTCGTCAATAACGATACGCTTAAGGAAGCTGAGAATATGTATACGCTGCTTGAGGAAAATGCGGCATCGTTGAAGTCTGAAGAAGAGAAGCAGATAGAATATGACAGGATAATGTCAGAGACGCCTTTTGGTGCAAGAAGCCTTCTGAGATCAATCGAGGATGATACCAACATTACAGGGAAATACGCACTGGTAACCAGCGACGAGATGGTATCTGACCTGAGAAAGACGTTCTCTATAGTATCTCAGACCAATTTCATAGGAAATGCCGAACAGGATCCTGCTGAATCGATGACGGTATCTGATAATATCATAAAAGAACTAACTGAGGATCCGGATGCTGCAAACCTAATGGCATCGATGGCTGCATATTATACAGAAAAGAAAGAAGGTATGCCTGTCCAGTTTACGAATAAACTCCACGTAAATTCTGTTGATGCATTTCTTGATACATTGCCAGAAGATGAGAGAGCTGACGCAGAGAAAGGTCTCGGAAGGATATATGATGTAAATGAGGCCACCGGGCAGAGAAAGCTTATAGGATATGTATCTGCATCAAAGGAATGGGAAGATAGATACTATAAATGGTTCGATGAGCAATGTGCGTATGCCGCAAGCTTTATTTCAGTATATGGAAACAGAAGCATAGGATCACAGACCTTATCGTCGCTTTATGATGATTTAGTATATGAGATAGGCAGGAATAAGAGATCTCTTGCTGCTGGTTATATTGTCGATCCTACAGATAATGAGATTTATGATAGTAGTCAAGCATCAAGCCAATTCATAAGGCTATTCAATGAGGCAACAAATCAGAGCAGGAAAGACAGCCTTGAACTGCTGACTCATGATAGGAGATTCATGATGCAGTTCACTAAAGAAGATAGAGACAGAATAATCAACGCAATAAATAACGATATCGTGGCTTATGCGGAAGAAAAGGGTTATGACCTGAACGCAATGGCTGACGACAATATGCCATCCGGTCTCAAGGGAACATATATGGAAGATATAGTGAAAGCCAGTGCGATTGCTGGTATTGATACTAAAACAATAGATCAATCCACCGGAGATGCGATCGAGGCAAGATTGAAGGATAGCATCCAGAATCTCGTCAATGCGATGTATGGCGAGAACATCATACAGCTTTCGTCCGGGGAAACGTATTCAGAAGAGATTGATTCATTCAAAGGTTATTATAATGAATATGTAACAGATTCATTCAAGGACAATGTCAACAAACTCCTATTCGGTGATACTCGTCTTGAAGGAATAGATCAATTACTTGTTGATCTGAATACGAAATACGGATTTGATTTCGATGCCATAATCCACAAGAGCGAATCATCGGGATTATGGGCTAAATACGGAGATCTCAATGACAGGGAAAGGTTCTTGATGGCCTTATCATTGATAAACAATATCGACTACAACCCTGGCGAGAATGACGATAAGGTATGGGATGATATAACAAGGCTTGCCGATCTGAATGGTAATCTATGGCTTGAGACCAACGCAATCGCAGCTCAGGCAGTAGTCCAATATGCAGATAATATACTAAGGATAAATGAAATGCCATTCATCGAGCCTATTGCATTTAATGGCAACGATCTAGGTTCCATACTTGCCGAAATGACCGATGGAACTCAAGTCTTAGTATCAACGAAGGTAAACACAAGAGGAGATATAGTTAATTATATGGTTGATACTGACACTACCGGAAAGAACAGTGAAGACAAGCTTCCATTCGAGCGGTCAGAAACAGAGGTATCGGTCAGGGATCTTAACAGAATAGGTGATATAGCCAGGGAATTAGCCCAGACTATAGATGTCAATGAATACAGAGGATACGATCCGGTATTAGAACCAGAAAGATATTCATCCGATCTATCAAATGAACTTACAGAACGGCTATATGAAGAATATCCATATCTTCCACAGGCATATAAGATGGCAACAGGACGAGACCTTGTAGTCAATGTCAGTTATCCGAATATAGTCTGGATCGATCCTGTCACGACTTCAAATTAAGGGGTAAAGAAATGTCCATACGCTTCAACATGCTTGCTAATTCTTACGGATTCAGGGATATATATCGCCCACAGAGACAGATGGTGGATGTTCTATATAGGAATAAGGACTACTTCGCAGAGCCTGATTACGAGAGGAGATATCTCAGATCTAAGAGCGATTACGAAGCAGTATTATCCTTAGCGAGAGATACATATCTAGGAGAAGAGGATCCTACATCATATGAGAACAGAATTGCGCTTGGAAAGATAATAAGCTCGCTATATCCAGAAGTCGATCCTAAATATGCCGCAGATAACATAGAGGACCTGATGTATTATGCTACTGGATACAGGCCGAACGTTGATAGCCTTACGGAAAATGTACTCAATACTCTCCATTCTGCCGGATCATCAATCCTTGCTTCATATAAGATGGCTGGCTTATATCTAGGAGGAGCATTGACCGGAGGCTTCGATAATGAAAGCTTCCAAGCTAAGAAAGCCGAGGCGATGGCTGACCTAAAAAGATATGCCAAGGACTATCGTTCAGATCTAGCAGACTATTCTAATCCCATATCAAAGATGGTATCCCCTCTTGCGATAGGGGCAGCTCAGATACTTCCGTCAATGCTTCCTAGCCTAGGTATAGCAGGAGCTATGTCGCTGGCATCCATGATTCCTGGATTGAATCTGGCAATTCCTGCAACTACTCTCTCGATAATCAGAGGATTAAGAAGCGGAACTATCCTAGGAAGACAGGCGATAATGGGTGGTGTCAGCATAGGAGGAAGGTGGGCTGCTACCGCTATGATGGAGATGGGCGGCTCGGCTATAGAAATGGCAGAAGCCGGATTCGATGATGACATAATCTTCGGAACCACATTACTCATAGGCGCTGTAAATGGAGTATTCGAGACCGTGGGTGATAAGGCTTTGGATATCGCGCTTAAGCCTATTCGAGGAGCATTGAACGGATTAAGCAAGGAACAGACAAGCAAGGTACTCCATAAGACAGTAAGAAGCATGATCCGTGATTGGAGAAATGATACAATATCATCAGTAGCTACTGAATCTGCAACTGAGACAGCACAGGAATTCGCATCTATGTTCGGATACAACTTTGCTGTCGCTCTCCAGGAGGAACGCGGTCCACTGCCTCCTGGTGTCAGAAAATATACCAGAGAGGATTTCGGAGAAGCTTTCAAGGAAACGATAAAGCAGACAGCTCTGGGAACCCTTGGCCTATCCTTTGGAGCCGGAACCTTGAGGATGGTAAGCCAGGTTGCGAGGCGAAATTCTGAGTTCCGCAGAATACTTGAGTATAACAAGTTCACAACCACAGAAGGAATGAACGCAAGAATCAACGCGTCTGATATCACAGGTACATCAGGAATCGATATCAGCGGTATCACGCAGGAGAACTTCACCAAGCAGGCTCCAATAAAGGTAGTCAGGATCGGTGATAAGTTCCGTGCGGTGGATGCTACGCCTGAGCAGGCTTATGCCGTACAGAACGGTAAGTACCTCAATGCCGAGATAGTCGATATGAGTACCGAGAAGGCTATCGGGCACGATATTAACGAAGAGGCCTATGCTACCCATAGAGGAATGACTCTCGATAGCATCAACAATGCGATCAATGCAGGACTCGACAACGGAGCGGTAGAGGGATTCACCTACTACGATTCCGATATGAGTCCGGTCGCACCTAATGGGGACGTTGCTTATGTCTCCATCAAGTCCAGCGATATATCCAACCCGACTGTCATACCCGTAACTGAATCCGATTCCAGGAGCGCTGCGGAGTTCGAGGCCGATATATTCGGACAGACCTTCACAAAGGTAAGGGACAAGGGCGAGACAGCAAAGAAGCCATCCTCATCTTCGGCATCTGCTGAGACGCAGGCTGATACAGCAGTAGACAATGAGGAGATAACGACTCCTAAGACTACTGAAGGCGATGATCAGACTCTCACGGATGCAGACCTAGGAATCAACACAAGAACAGCTGAAGACCTGGAATCTGATGATGCACAGCAGGGATACGCTGACGCTGATTCGATAGTCGATGATCTTATCGGTGATCTGGATAGAGAAGAAGATACAATAATCGACGATGATATAGCTCCAGAGACCATCGTTGATACAGAGCCGATACAGCAGGCAGAGCCTAATACGGAGGTTAATGCGGAGGCTAATACGGAAGCTGATACGATCACTGAGGAAATGCGTCCAGCAGAACAGACCGTTCAGCAGACTACTACTGAGGAACAGGCTCGTATCAATAAGGCCGATGAGGATACCAGTAGGGTAAGGGAGGAATCAGAGGCAAGGAATAAGGCCCGCAATGACTGGGAAGATATCAAGCAGAGGCTTACGGGCAATAAGCGCAATGACATGGACGTGCTTGCCAATCACTTCCGTGAGACGCTGAAGAACACGGATATCGGTAAGGATGAGAAGGTGCTTGATGCTATGTCGAAGGCATCAGCGGCAGTAATGGTAGGCTTCGCCAAGGCATCTAGGCTCACAGGCAAGGATTACTACGATACCATTCGTGGTTTCATGTATGGAGTCACATCTCCTGATGGAAGGCCGTTCTTCCAGTCTGCATATCATGGCTCTGTTGCCGACTTTGACAGATTCTCAACTGATCATATAGGAGAAGGGGAAGGATCTCAGGCGTTCGGCTGGGGTTTATACTTCTCCAAGATACAAGATGTTGCTAGAGGATATGCAATAAACAATGATTATATTGATATTCCAGTGTTAGATCGGATAATTGAAAAATTCAATATAAATACTAATTTCGTATATGACCATTATTATTTGTTCATTAATAATGATATAAACCAAGTTAGATCTACGATAGATGAGAGAATAACTGAACTAGAAAAGGCATTAAATGATATAGAGGCGAATTTTTCTTCTATGGATGATGAACATCAATATACGATATCAGGAATCGGTCATGACCTATCTAAATCTGAGATATCTGATATAGCCAATAGGCTTCCACAAGATATAGAGAATTATCATAAGATAGCAGACGGTTTAAGAAACCTAACACAATCAGAATGGGATAGAATGAATAATCAATTAACAAGAAATCTATATACGGTAGATATTCCAGATGGTCCGTATATAAAATGGTATGAACCTATCCCTCAGGATATTGCTGATATTATTAACCGTGATAATGTTGTCTTAATAACAAACGACGGCGTCCAGTATGAAACAAATAGGACATTTGGTGATTTTTACAAAGTCGTTAGTTGGAATATAACTAATAATTCACAAATAAGAGGAGATAAATATCTATCAAATCTTCTCCATAGGAATGGATATACCGGCATCGTATATCCGATAGGAACACTACGAGGAGGATATGATCCCAATGCGACTGATATGAATTACGTTGTCTTCAACGATGACGACGTTAAGATAACGGATCATATCTACTTCCAGGAGACACAGGAAGGCTCATACCGCGGTTGGTTCAATCCAGACGAGCTTGACCGCTACATCTCTATCATGAATAACGCAGAGCCTACTACCCTTATCCATGAACTGGGACACCACTTCCTCTCTGTAATAACACCTGACAATCCTATCTATGGCATAGTAGCCAATGTATATGCGAAGCAGATGGCTAAGGACGGCGGTATCTTCGGAGAGGCGGTACAGGAAGCGTTTGCCAAGGATCTTGAGAAGTACGTATTCCTACGCAAGTCGTCCAACAGGGAACTCAACTCCATCTTCCAGGCGCTCTATGACGTAGCACGTTCGCTATGGTCTCTCTTCAAGTCCTCGATGCGGCTATCTGCTGATAAGGTTCAGATGTTCGATGCTATCTTCTCTGATGCTGATACCGATGCAGATACCGCGGCTACCATCCGCATAGACAGCAAGGCGGATAAGTCCCCTACTCCTATGATAACGATGATGGAGGAAGGGGTCAGGGAATCAGCCGAGCCTACCCCTGTTGATAACGTCATAGGTGAGATGACAGAGCAGGTTGATAACCTCCAAGGTGTTATAGACAACGCCGAGGCTGATATCGGAATAGATACCCTGTCGGTAGAGGATACTACTGAGCCTATAGTCGCAGGAGAATACGAGAAGGTCGTTGCCGTTCCTCAGACACAGGAGGAGATGGAACTCAGAGAGAAGACAACAGAGTATACGGTTCCTGATGTCGGTGAATCATTCTCGATAGGAGATATTCTCAATGAAACATTGGACGAAGAGAATATGCAGCCTATTTTGAGTCGGATGGAAGACGGCAAGATTGATTCAAGGAAGATAGCCGCACAGATCAAGAAGATCTCTAGAGGTAATACAGATAAGAGACTTGAATACGTAAATAAACTCGACGTAACTGGAAAGAAGGTCATTAAGATGGAAACAAGGTCAAAGGTATATAAATACATCTCTGGCCTTACGGGTACGGACTTCGACGCCAATGCTGCTGAATTCTATTATGCAGAGGATGGCTCTATAATCGTAAATCTCAAGAAGGATATCAGGATTAAGGACGGTAAGACGTTCCTTCTTGATAAAACAGTTCCAAGATGGTTCGTAATACCATTCTATAGCAATGACAATAGCGTATATACGATATCATCCATGGTCACTCAAGATCTGTATGCATCTAACCTATGGAATGAGAATGTTTCATCCAGCATTAATAGCAAGGATATAGCTGAGTTCAGGGTGAAATCAGGATTCAATGGATGGAATAGCCAGGAACTCGTTGCGATGATCTTCGCTGAGGTGTATTCAAATGCTACTGAACAATATGATCTCAATGGAGAGAACCTTTCTGGATACGGTAAGATACTCTTCTCAATAGATGATACCAACATGAGGAAGAATCTCAGTACGTATGCGAGGAACGCTGTCGCTGAGATGAACTCCTCTACCCTGTTCGGAACATTCAGGAAGTTCAATGCAGAGCTTGCGAAGATAAACAAGCAGGCCAATGAGGCAATGAAGAAGACTAAGCCTGATGCGACCGATGCAGAACTCGATTGGAACAGAAGACAGCTCTTCAATGCGGTATTCCCGAACTGGGATATAGAGGGAAGCACTGAGTCGCAGTTCGGAGCATATCTTGAGTCCATGCAGAATGATCTCGGACTCTCTCAGGATATCATCCCGCTCGATGCCGATCAGAGGAGGATATTCTTCGACGAGCTGGGCAACACTATGAGGATAGCCGCTACTTCCTACACCTCGCTGGCTCATACCCTGAAGGACGGAATCAAGAACGAGAAGAAGCTCGCATCATCACAGCGTCTCCTGAAGGATATGATACGTGCCGCCTTCAATGGACAGAAGACCGGAAAGGGTACAAGAAGCGCACTTGATCAGATAACCAGCCTCCTGCCTAACAATGCGAAGGCTAGGTTCAAGAACGTATGGATGGCGTTCAGGAATGACAACAACACCGATTCGGCAACCTTCGAGGATTTCGAGATCGTTATAAACTCACTGGTTAATGATGACTACTCGATAGCCAACATCAGGTATGACTCTGGCAATCAGGCTTATATCTCCCCTCTTATAATCCTAGCCAACTACTACTCCAACCCAGGCAGGACTGATAAGCAGGAAAACAGCTTCGACTTCGCATCCCGTGACTACGTTGCGATATCGCAGGAGATACTTGAGAACCAGCAGGATCTATCCAGCGCTGATGATATCAGAGGCGATGTCAGGTCAGCGCTCAGGAATCTCAGGAATCTTCTGAGGAAGGTATCTGCCGACAAGAGCCTAAGCGCGCTATTCAACAAGGCTACCTCGTTCGATTACGTTAACGGACTCGTTCAGGCGATACAGGATAAGATAGATGAGTACACCAGGAACGCAGAATCCAAGAAGGTCACTCCGGAGCTTCAGGAATATATCGATAAGCTTACCATGGATAATGACAGCCTGAGGTCTGCCCTTGATGAGCTGAAGAAGACTTCCGAGGAATCGAGCGGCAACGTGGATATCATGAGGAAGCAGATAAGCGACCTGTCCGCCAGGAACAAGTCGCTCAACGATATCTTCGAGAGCATCGGCGGGGCTGATAACCTACAGGATATATCCAACTACATAAACCAGCTTGAGCGGAAGATAGAGAAGCTCGATGCCAAGATCAAGGGATTGCAGGAGAACGGAACCCATATAGCGAACTACTGGAAGAGGAAGGTCGAGATGATGCAGAATCTTCCGGTATACATGACCGCCAAGGAGCTTCAGGAGAAGCATAAGGCCATATATGACAGCATCGATATGTCCATAAGGGATGGAAGGAACGATGCTAGGGTATCAGCACAGCTCGCCCTGATCGTGAACGCTCTCAAGGGAAAGAGGGGTTCGGCGATATCAGATACCCTATTCGAGTCATCGTTCCAGGACTATGACGGATGGTTCGACGGTCTTAGGCAGTTCGCTGAGAAGAACGGCATGATAGTAGACGGAAAGCTACAGAAGAGGCTTCAGTCGCTCACTGATTCAGACCTTACCAAGTTCGCAGAGATCCTCAACCAGATAGCCGAGAGAGGACAGCAGGAGAGAGAATACAGGAATAGCAAGATCAAGGAGATGTGGGACAATATCCTTGTAGCTGCAACCAAGGATGTGATGCTCAAGGGAAAGACGGGAGAGGTATCAGATGCCGAGTTCAAGGAGAAGCTCGGCAGGATACGCAGTGCTATATCAGATGCGGCTCCGGGAACGGTAGGAGTCGGATTCATCAAGAACCTCATGTCACAGTTCAATATACCCGAGGTAGAGCTTAGGACGATGAGCCCGGTGCTTCATGATCTCATATTCGAGGGCCATGTAGGTGGATACAACGTAGGAAGCATCAATCAGGCTGATAACAGCAAGATAGAGAACACGAATAGGCGCAAGGGAAAGGTATCCAAGCTGTATGCTGACATATATGGAAACAAGGCAGAGAACTTCGGACTCGAATACCATAGGATGTTCGTGCAGCCAAAGAGCAAGCTCGGAACCATGAGCGTTGAGGACTACGAGGCGAAGCACGGATCACTAGGTACCCTTAATAAGAGAGGCAATGGATTCTCCGTGGCCATGAATGATGATCTCAGCGATTCGATTAAGCCTATCGCAAGGATGGTAATGAGGATAAGGAAGGCTCAGAAGCTTAACAGCATGAGCGAGAATCCGGATCCGGCGGTAGACAGCTGGGCTGATGAGGTATTGTCCAGGAGCAATACGGGTGATTTCTCCATAGAGAGGATGATGGGAATATACCTCCTTGCCCGTCAGGATATGGGACTTCTGAGGCTGATAACCGATCCGAACAATCCTGGCATGACGAATCACCTATCATTGGGAAACGTGCTATGGGTGATGGATCAGTTCGAGAGCAATAAGGAGTTCGCAAAGCATAAGAGATTCGCTGACGGGCTGGCTGAGATAGTCGGAGAGAGATATCAGGAGATAGCCGATGTATTCTACAGACAGAGGAACAGGATACTGCCGAAGGAATACAACTACTATCCTATCCATGACAACAGCGCGGATACGGTGAGTATGCTTCAGCAGAACGGAGGGCTTACCAGGGATGGCAGCATAAGCAATTCGTTCGTGAAGAACAGGACTGGCGGACTGGCGGCGGCTGATCTCGATGCGATACTCGTAGCCATAAGGGCGATAGAGGATCAGGAGAACTACATCGCCTATCAGGATATCTATGACAACTTCAAGCGCATGTTGGATATCAAGTCCGATCTCAGCATGGCAATGGTCGATAGCTACGGTGCGGACGGAAGCGCCATGGTCAACGTCCTGAATAAGTGGCTGGACAGGATAGTGGGAGCGGAGAAGAGGAACAGGGGTGACTTCGATAGGCTGTTCAGCAAGCTCAGGGGAAACCTCGCCGTATCATCGCTTGCAGGAAACCTGTCATCGATACTCAAGCAGTTCCCGACGGTTCTGCTTGCGGCATCCGATACGGGCATGGGCGAGCTTATATCAGCCAGCGGATACTATATGGCAAACAGGAAGGAAGCCATTGATTTCCTGAATAGGTATGCCAAGCAGATGACCAATAGGATGAGGCTTGAATCAGAGAGCTATCATCTCAGCGTTGATTCGCCGATGTTCGCAGGGGTAAGGGATATCGTAAGCAAGAACGATCCGGGCAACCTGTTCCTAAGGAGCAAAGAAACGTTCAATAAGATGGTCAGATTCCTGATGGGCATAATGCAGAGGGTCGATACCGATGTAGCCAATACGATGTGGTTCGCTGAATACAGGAACATGCTGAGGAAGTTCGAGGGAGATAAGGCAAGGCTGAACCTCTCGGATCAGGAGTTCATACAGTACATTGCGGATAAGGCTACCCAGAGGACCCTTTCCATGATCTCAACATCAGGAGCCAAGGACAACTCGCTGGCTTATTCCGACAGGAATCCGATGCTTGCATCCATGATCCAGTTCACTTCCCAGCTTGCCAAGCAGTACGGCATGATAAGGGGATCTGCGAATGAGATAAGGAAGTACGGACTCAACAGGGAGACCCTGACAGGCATGTTCAGGACGCTGTTCTACATAGGACTGGCAACTCTTGCGACGGCGTTCATCGGCGGTAAGGCCTTCCCTGATGAGGACGATGAGCATTGGTGGGATAACATACTCTCCTCGCTCCTTGCAGAGAGCCTATCGATGATACCTCTTGTCGGAAGCGATCTCAGCGGCATGTTGACAGGAGAGATGTATTACGACAGAGGACTCATAGGTGATGTATCGAGCTTCGTAAGCGCCGTGAGGAAGGGAGATGACAGGAGAGAGGGACAGCTGGGAAGGGCAACGATGAATCTCATTACAGGTATCGGACAGGTCGTAGGATCCCCGACCTCGCTAATAAGAAGACCGTATAACGCCGTTACCGATCCTGATATTGATATCAATATCGGAGAGCTGATCAACCCTGATTGGGGTGATTTCTATGGGAGGTTTTTCTGATGGCAGTAAGAAGGAATTACACGACTGATACGGTAACAGCCGGGAAGTTCGTACCTATCGGACAGGATTCCGAGACGATGAAGGCGAGGCTGAGGAGGATAAACCAGCTTTCCCAGACCTCGCAGAACAGCTCTCTGATCTCTGGAATAGGATCGATAGTCGGCGATAGCGTCATAACGCCAGGAGAGAAGAGACAGCTTGCCGAGGAATGGGAGCATATACAGTCCGCCTATTCCTCAACGGTATCCCTTGTCGAACAGCTTGGTATCAACCCGGATGAGTTCGTCAGGTTCAAGGCGGCCTTCGAGCAGCTGAAGGTGATGATGGAGTCCATACTGGAGAACATGGGCGAATCCACCCCGACCGATGGAAGGCTACAGACGGTACTGGAGGCCTACAGCTCTGCGGCCACGATCCTACAGAACTACCTCACGGCATATCAGAACGGGCTAACGGCATCGATCTCCGAGTACAGGCTTGCAGTTACCCATACGCCTACCAATCCTAAGCCCGGGGACACCATCAAGTTCTCGGCATCCATCTACATAAGCGGGGTGGATAGGACGCAGGACCTGATGGATGAGTACGTCGAGGACGGCTCATACCCGGATCTCTTCGACTGGAGCATAGAGGGAACCGATGATGATTCAGGATACATGACGGCAGGACTAGGAAAGCGGGTTATAGAGATACCGTCATCAGCCCTCATCGGCGATAACGTCACCGTCTCCTTCTCCTCTACCATAGTAATCAGCTAGCTCCTTATGGGCCTTATCCAGCATATCCAATGGAGTGCGCTTGTCATAGCAGGTGTGCCATTGGGTATGCCCCATCAGCCTCATGACAACGCTGTCCTGCGCTATCTTCGCAAGCTTCGTCATGAACGTCGTCCTAAGGCAGTATGGAGGATGGCCCTCAAGCGGTATCCCTGCTCTCTCAAGCGCCTTCGGTAGCCTGAAGTTCGTATAGCTCGACGTGAAGTACTTTCCGGTCTTCGTCCTGAAGACCACCTCGTCATCAGCCTTGTCCCTGCATAGATATATTAATATATCAGTAGTCCTCCTCGATAGCATACCGATCTTGAAGTCATACCCTTTCTTCGTTGTCTTGATGGATTCCTTAACGTTCTTCGTGAACGAGTCAACGGAACGGAAGGTATAGAGTCCGTGATGCTCCTTTGAGTAGCAGGATGGCGTGATGCCTGCAACCTCTCCCGGTCGCCATCCTGTATCGAGCATGACCATGAAGAAGCAGGCTGATACGAGATCACCATCCCATACATGCAGAAGCCTCTCATGGTCCTCTGGGAATAGCCTTGATATCTCATCATCTGTCAGTGCCTTCTTAGGATTGACTACCTTGGCCCCTACCTTTATCACGCTGTCGCACGGATTGGAAGGTATGGCTCCGAGCATGACGAGGTACCGCATTATCGAGGATAGCGTGACCAGATACAGCTCCTTGGTTCCAGGGGCGGCGGCTGATCCATCCCTCTTCTTCATGGTAGCGTACTTCTTCTGCACGATCATGGGGGTGATGTTCCTGACGTCCATATCACCGAAATCAGGTATCAGGTTGTTCTTCACGGTGAGGTTTCGTATGTATACAGTCTGCTCAGAGAGGTTCCTATCAGCCTCTTCCCTGAGCGCAAGGTATGAGCCCTCGTCCTTGTTGGTGTAGAAATCCTCGGCGATCTCACGGAACAGCATACCCTGCTTGATGGGCCTCTCGGTCTCCCACCATGTCATAGCCTCCCTCTTGGTATCCTTCCCTGTGGTCTTCCAGCGTCCATCATGATCCAGATATTCCACCTTCCTTCCCTTCCTATGCCTGAGATATACCTTAGCCATGCAGATTCTCCTCATAAAAATCGTCTAACGAAACGTTGCTTTTATTCAACATTTTAGGTGCTTTGAAGACAGAGTGTATCCGCGCCGAATACGACGGCAAGAGCAAGCATTGCAATCATCAACTTTCTCATTTCTAAAATCCTCCGAATGAATCTTTGATGCACTAAGCCTACCCCCCCCCCGTAGGCTTTTGTCAAGAGGTATTTTCACTTTTTATCGCTTTTATGATGATTGGTGCGTTAGGAACTATCTTCTTTACTATTAAGGATTTGGCTTTATTTTAACGGATTGATGTAACCTTTTTCCCGTTCGTTGGTTATGCTTTTCTTCTGTGTTTAAGGGCCCAGCTTATTCTGCCGGACCCGTGGTTGGTGCTTACCTTCTTCCGTATCGGAATACCAATGGCTCAGTTCCTTCCTTCGTGATGGCTATCGTTTCATTGTCTTCCTGGGTTATGGTAAGGATGTCAGAGCCCAGCAGGATCATGTTGTCCATCATTGGATATTCCTGTGTGGTTCCATCATCTGTAGTCAGAATCAGTGATTGATTGCTTATCTCTGCCTCTATTGCTTCAGTGCTGAAGTATTCCAATGGATTGCCTGACTCTAGGTAGTAGCCTTCCTCTTGTATGATGGCCGATGGTGAGTCTGGTTCGGCTGGTACTGTCTGTTCCTCTTCCCTATCAGGATCAGGGATGAGGCTGCTGTAGAGGCTGTCGAGGTTGCAGGCGGTGACTGCCAGCAACATGATGAAAATAATTGCAATGGTTGGTTTCTTCTTCATTGGTTTGCTCCTTTCCTCTAGGCTGATGGCCGTTTACGGTCATGGCAAGAATCAAGGAAGCTGACTGTCATACTCATGCAAGTTTGGATTCTTTTTGCTTGATTTTCGGCTCTGATGTGCTAGATTTGTACAAAATTTGTTTTTTTAGAGGGGGCAAAGTGCGCTACAAGAACTACTCGGTCAACATGACGCTTACGGATTCGGAGCTATCAAGGCTCAACACGCTTTCATTCAATACGATGAGAGGTTGTGCCAACAGGCTGGGCTTTCCCACCATAGCCGAGTTCTATGGATGCTTCGACAATACAGGCTTCCATGGGACAGTGCCAGACTCCATGGTTCCGGTGAAGCTTCATGTGGATGGACCAACGGTGCTGGACCTCATGCGAAGCATCAACGGGAACATATCGAAATACGAGATGATCAAGAGGTATTCCCTGCAGCAATCCAACTACTACGCATCCTATTCTCGGCGCTCATGCCCAAGGCTCTCTACCCTCCTGCATATGCTTCCCCCTGACATAAGGACGACAGAGCTTCTTTTCATGATCGAGATGATATCCAAGCGCACGCCCCAGGGAAAGGAAGTCTTTATCAACGAAGGATATAGCTATGATGGAATCCCCACTGAGGCAATGCTCGTGACATACCTCATGATGTTCCTCAAGGGAGAGCAGATAGAGCTTTCTGAGGCCATACGCAAGGACTACATCAACCCATATGTGGAATCACTGGCGGAGCTTACGGCGTTCTGGGGAATGAGTACGAAGTCCTTTATCAAGGCGCTTGAGGATGATGACCTCGTTCTTATCGGGAGGGATGGAGCCATCGATGGTGATAACTCCAAGGAAGCCCTGCTCGACAGATTCATCAACATGAGCGGCAGCGGCACATGGACAGAGCTTGTGAGGACATATCCTGAGTCAAGGCAGGGCGCGGTCAAAGGACTCAGGAATGGAAATGACAGGAAGCTGCAGATCGCTACCCTATTGGAGCTTATAAGGCCATATGGCTACAGGCTCTCAGACCTCTTCGAGGAAAGGATAGTCAATACGGTCTGATTATCATACGTCCGCGAAGGGCATCACCAATTCATGCTATACTCACTAAGAAGGAGCAATCATGAATCTGGGAATGGAAAGCGAAACGCTTGAATACAAGAAATCGACAGGAGAGCTTAAGGAAGCCGTTATTTCCATTGCCTCGATCCTCAACAAGCACCAGAAGGGAGAGCTATATTTCGGTATAAGGAGCGATGGCACGCCTGTAGGACAGGTAATCAATGAGAAGACCCTCAGAGAGGTAAGCCAGGCCATTGCGAATCACATCGAACCCCAGATATTCCCTGAGATCAATACGGTAGTCATTGACGGTAAGGACTGCATACACATCTCTTTCGAAGGATACAATACTCCCTACCTTGCCTATGGGATCGCGAGGATAAGGGTTGCAGATGAAGACCTCATGATGACAAGGGAGGAGCTTGAGTCATTCTTCAAGGGAAGGCAGTCTGAGGATCCCTGGGAAAAGCAGATATCACCATTCACGGTGGATCAGGTCGATGAGAAGCTGGTGAAGAGCTATGTCGATAGAGGGATATCAGCAAAGAGGATAACCTTCGCATACCAGGATAAGGCAACCACCCTCGACAAGCTGATGCTTACAAACGGTAACAGGCTCCTTAATGCCGGAATGGTCCTCTTCCACGAAAGCCTGTATGCGGAGATACAGATGGCAATCTTCGCAGGAAAGGAACGCCTTACCTTCCTCGATATCCAGAGGGAAAGGGCTCCCATATTCGAACTCGTCGCACGGGCTGAAAGATACATAGCAAGCAACATCCGGTGGAGAGTCGAATTCGATGGATCGCTTCAGCGGAAAGAGATCCCGGAAATCCCTTTGGATGCCGTAAGAGAAGCTCTCATGAACTCATTTTGCCATAAGGACTACGGAGCCTGCCAATCCAATGAGGTGACAATACATCCAGACAGGGTTGAGATATACAATCCAGGAACGTTTCCTTCGGGATTATCACCACAGGACTTCATAGACGGCAGGAAGCGTCCTGTCCGCCGTAACCCCCTCATTGCCTCGATCCTATATTACTCAAAGGATATCGAGAGCTTCGGCACAGGCCTCAAGCGTATAGTCGATGCCTGTAATGAAAGCGGATGCAGATGCGAGTTCGAGGTGCAGAAGTCAGGATTCGTGGTCATATTCTACAGAAAAGAACTAGATACAAGGCCGGCTGAGCAGGTAAATGAGCAGGTAAATGAGCAGGTAAATGAGCAGGTAAATGAGACAAATGAAGGAAGGCTTTTAACTCTGTTAAAGGAAAATCCATCCGCGACATATTCCACCATCGCCACAGAACTGAATGTCTCGTACATAACGGCAAGGAGATTAATCCAGAATCTGATAAAAGCGAATAAGATACAAAGATTCGGTAGTGATAAGAAAGGCGGCTGGAACGTACTTGAGTGATTGATTTATTCTTTTGATAATTTACCACTACTCAAGTACTAAGGGCCCGATCGGGCCCTTAGTCTAAAGTAAGTGTTATCTGTTTTTCTTTTTAATCCAGTGACTCCATGTCCACGAAGCCGATCATGTCGGAGATAGAGGCGCCGGGAGCGACCATGGGATAGACCTTGTCATCGGTGGGGATGATGGCGTCTATCACGACGGCCTTGCCGAGCTTCACGGCCTTAGCAAGCACCTCCTTAGGATCATCCTCAGGCATGAGCCTCATTCCCTCGATGCCATAGGCCTTTGCCAGTGTCACCCAGTCAAGGGGAGTGTCGAGGGTGGTCTCGGAGTAATGGCGGTCATAGAACAGCGTCTGCCACTGCCTCACCATGCCGAGGGCGTGGTTATTCATCACAAGTATGATGATCGGCAGCTGGTAGCGCGCGATCGTGGCAAGCTCGTTGCAGTTCATCCTGAACGATCCATCTCCAGCGATATTCACCACCCTTGCCTCCGGATGCGACACCTGCGTTCCGATGGATGCACCGGTTCCATAGCCCATCGTCCCGAGTCCGCCTGAGGTGAGGAAATGGCGCGGCCTATGGCTCTTGAGGAACTGGGCGGCCCACATCTGATGCTGGCCTACCTCCGTCGTGATGTAGCTATCCTCAGGAAGGACGCTCTCAAGGGCCTCAAGGATCTCCTTCGGGCGGGAGGCCGCTGTCGATACCTGTACCGGGAAGCGCTTTCTCTTCTGAGCGATCTCATCCATCCAGGCCTTGTGGGAGAGCTTCTCAGGAAGCATCGCGAGAAGGCGCTCAAGGGCAACCTTCACGTCTGCCACTATGTGGATCTCCGTCATGATATTCTTGTTGAACTCCGCGGGATCGACATCTATCTGGATGATGCGGGCCTGACGGGCGAAGGTGCTTCCCTTTGATATCACGCGATCGGAGAAGCGCGCGCCGATGACGATCAGGAGGTCGCAGCCATTGATCGAGGTGTTGGAGAGCCTCGTGCCGTGCATGCCTATCATTCCGGTGAAGCGCTCCGAGGATGAGGAGACGGCACCGAGTCCCATCAATGAGGAGCCTACCGGCGCATCGATGCGCTCCAGGAACTGGTTGACCAGATCGGACGCATCGGAGCGGATGACGCCGCCGCCGATGTAGCACATCGGGCGTTCCGCTGACCTTATAAGCTCGACCGCGGCCTCAAGGTCCCTCTCCTTCAGCCTCGACTGCACGGGAAGGACCTCCCTCACAGGCGCGTTCTCGAACTCATAGAGCCCTTCCTGGACGTTCTTGGGAACATCGATGAGGACAGGGCCGGGGCGTCCTTCCTTCGCGATATAGAACGCCTCGCGGATAGTGGACGCGAGGTCCTCGATCCTGTTCACGATGTAGTTATGCTTGGTGATCGCGAGGGTTATGCCCGCAATATCTACCTCCTGGAAGCTATCCTTGCCCAGAAGCGCCATCGGAACGTTGCCCGTTATGGCGACCATCGGGACGGAATCCATGTAGGCAGTGGCAAGCCCCGTCACGAGATTGGTGGCTCCAGGGCCCGAGGTGGCGATGCACACGCCGGGGCGTCCGGTAGAGCGCGCGTAGCCATCAGCGGCATGGCTTGCCCCCTGCTCATGGGCGGTGAGGATATGGCGGATCCTCCCCTTGTTGCGGTAGAGCGCGTCATAGAGAGGGATCACCTGCCCTCCGGGATAGCCGAAGACGGTATCGACACCCTCCTCGATCAGACATTCAACGATTATATCAGCACCTGAGATCTTCAATCAGTCCTCCAGCAGAACCGCGCCCTGACGCGCGGACGTGACATGCTTCGAATACCTGTAGAGGTATCCGCTTCTTATCTCGCTCTCATGAGGCCTGTAGGCCTTCCTCCTCTCGGCAAGGACGCTCTCGTCCACCAGGAGGTCGAGCTTCTCGTTCGGGATATCTATAAGGATCTCATCCCCTTCCTCCACGAGGCCTATCGGGCCGCCGGAGGCAGCCTCCGGAGAGACGTGCCCGATCGACGCGCCACGGGTGGCACCGGAGAAGCGGCCATCTGTGATGAGGGCGACCGAGGTTCCCAGTCCCATACCCTGGATCGCGGATGTAGGTCCGAGCATCTCCCTCATTCCCGGGCCTCCCTTAGGTCCTTCATAGCGGATGATGATGACGTCTCCTGGGTTGATCTTCCTGCCGAAGATCGCCTCGCTGGCCTCCTCCTCGCTGTTGAAGACGCGGGCAGGTCCCTTATGCACGAGCATCTCAGGGGCGACCGCGCTCTTCTTCACCACCGCGCCCTCAGGAGCGAGCGTGCCTGAAAGCACCGCGATGCCGCCGGTCTCGGAATACGGGTTCTCGATCGGACGTATCACCTCGGGATCTGTGTTGCGGGCCTTTGAGTAGGACTCGGAGATCGTGCCACCGGTAACGGTGAGAAGGTCACGGGAGAGCAGAGAGCGCTTGTCCAGCTCCTTCATCACGGCCATCACCCCGCCAGCCTGATAGAGATCCTCGATATGATGGGGACCTGCTGGCGCCAGATGGCAGAGGTTCGGGACACGGCGGCTTATATCGTTGGCCTTGAAGATATCTATCTCGATACCGGCCTCATGGGCGATAGCCGGGAGGTGGAGCATCGTGTTCGTCGAGCAACCGAGGGCCATATCGACAGAGAGGGCGTTCATGAAGGCATCCTCCGTCATGATCTGGCGGCTCGTGATGCCCTTCTTCAGCAGCTCCATCACCTGATAGCCCGTCTCCTTGGCGAGCCTGACCCTCTCGGAGTAGACAGCAGGAATCGTGCCATTGCCAGGGAGGGCCATGCCGATCACCTCGGTAAGGCAGTTCATCGAGTTGGCCGTGTACATGCCGGAGCAGGAGCCGCAGGAAGGACAGGCGCTGTTCTCCCAGTCGAGGAACTCCTCGTCGCTCATCTTCCCGTCAGCATAGCGCCCGACGGCCTCGAACATCGAGGAAAGGCTCATCCCCCGCTTGTCTCCTCCCTTTATGTGCCCGGCAAGCATCGGACCGCCGGAGACGAATATCGAGGGGATATCGAGGCGGGCGGCGGCCATCAGCATGCCCGGGACGATCTTGTCGCAGTTGGGGATGAAGACCAGCGCGTCAAAGGGGTGCGCGGTGGCCATTACCTCGATGCTGTCCGCGATAAGCTCACGGGAGGCAAGGGAGTACTTCATGCCCTTGTGTCCCATGGCGATGCCATCGCAGACGCCGATCACGGGGAACATGACGGGGTTGCCCCCATTCTCCCTCACACCGGCCTTCACCGCCTCTGTGATCCTGTCCAGCTCGACGTGGCCGGGGATGATCTCATTATGGGCGGAGACTATGCCGATCGTCGGCATCGCGATCTCCCTATCCGTCCAGCCAAGGGCCTTCATCAACGATCTATGGGGCGCCTTCTGGACACCCTTCTTCATCTGATCAGATCTCATCCTATCCTTCCTTCTATCTCGCGTCCGCACTCAGCGGTCCCTACGGTCCTCTCCCCCTCTACGGCGATGTCACGGGTACGGACGCCATCTGCAAGCGCGCCCTTCACCGCGTCTTCTATCGCCACGGCCTCCTTCTCAAGGGAGAATGAGTAGCGGAGCATCGAGGCGGCTGAGAGTATCGTGGCTATCGGGTTCGCGATATCCATTCCCGCGATATCGGGGGCAGAGCCATGGATCGGCTCGTACATGCCGAAGCTATCCTCCCTCAGCGACGCGGAGGAGAGCATCCCGATGGATCCCGTGATCATCGAGGCCTCATCGGAGAGTATGTCGCCAAACATGTTCTCGGTCAGAAGCACGTCGAAACGCGAGGGATCGCGGACAAGCTGCATCGCGGCGTTGTCCACATACATGAAATCAAGCTCGACCTCAGGGTAGGATACGGCAAACTCGGAGACCGTCTCCCTCCAGAGCCTTGATGACTCAAGCACGTTGGCCTTGTCCACGAGAGTGACCTTCTTCCTACGCCCCATGGCCGCCTCGAATGCCTTGGCGGCAATGCGCCTGATCTCCCCCTTGGAGTACTTCATCGTGTCATACGCTTCCTCTCCGTCGTCGCTGCGGCCCCTCTCTCCGAAGTAGATGCCGCCGGTCAGCTCCCTCACCACCAATAGGTCAACGCCCTTCGCGATGATCGAGTCCTTGAGCGGCGATGCCGCGGAAAGCTCCGGGTAGATGACGGCAGGACGGAAGTTGCAGAAGAGGCCGAGGCCGCTTCTGAGGCCCAGAAGACCCTTCTCTGGCCTCTTCGGACCGGGAACGCTATCCCACTTAGGACCGCCGACAGCGCCGAGGAGGACAGCGTCGGAGGCCTTCGCCCTCTCAAGGGCATCCTCGGTAAGCGGTATACCGTACTTGTCGATCGAGATGCCGCCGGCATCGACCTCCGCATAGCTGATCTCATGGCCATAGACAGAGGCCACGCGGTCAAGCACGCGCACTGCCTCCCGGACGATATCAGGACCGATCCCGTCACCGGGGACGAGCGCTATCTTCATCTTCATCAGTAATTCTCCTTGATATAAGCGGCAAGCCCGCCAGCCTGGATGAGGCTCTGCATGAACGGCGGGAA
This sequence comes from uncultured Spirochaetales bacterium, assembly GCA_949299185.1. Lineage (GTDB taxonomy): Bacteria > Spirochaetota > Spirochaetia > Sphaerochaetales > Sphaerochaetaceae > Ornithospirochaeta. The sequence continues at coordinate 11,291 of CASFZR010000027.1, read as the reverse complement.
CGGCTCCGCCTGATAGCTCCTGCCCGTAGTCTCATCGGTTATGACGCCCGTGGAGTAATCCACGGAGACCTTATCTCCCGCAGCGATCTCCTCGGAAGCGGCCTTGCACTCAAGGATCGGCAGTCCGATATTCAGCGAGTTGCGGTAGAAGATCCTGGCGAAGGACTCCGCGATCACGCAGCTGACGCCGGAGGCCTTTATGGCTATAGGCGCATGCTCGCGCGAGGAGCCGCACCCGAAGTTGCGCCCTGCCACGATGATATCGCCTTTCTCCACCTTCCTGATGAAATCAGGGTCTATGTCCTCCATGCAGTGCGCGGCAAGCTCTCCATGGTCGGAGGTATTGAGGTACCTCGCAGGGATTATCACATCGGTATCCACATTGTTCCCGTAACGGAAAACCTTTCCTTCTGCCTTCATGAGAAATCCTCCGGATCAGCGATATGTCCCGCTATCGCGGACGCTGCCGCGGTATACGGGGATGCGAGATAGACCTCGCTCTCAGGGTGTCCCATCCTGCCCACGAAGTTGCGGTTCGTGGTGGAGACGCACCTCTCTCCCTTGCTGAGTATGCCCATGTATCCACCAAGGCATGGCCCGCAGGTAGGCGGGGAGATCACGCAGCCAGCGTCAGTGAAGATGCTGAAGAGCCCCTCATCCATGGCCTCGCGCCAGATGCGCGGAGTAGCGGGGATTATCAGGCACCTCAGCCCCTTGGCCACATGATGGCCCTTGAATATCTCCGCAGCTGCCCTGAGATCCGAGAGGCGGCCGTTGGTGCAGCTTCCGATCACCACCTGGTCTATCGAGATGGAGCTGCCTTCCGACGCATCATGGGCGTTCTCCGGAAGATGAGGATAGGCAACTGTGGGATTTACCGTGGCAAGATCGATCTCATAGACCTTCTCATACTCCGCGTCGGGATCGGAGGAGAATACCCTCGGCTCCTTGGCGCCATGCTCCTTGAGGTATGAGAGCGTCTTCTCATCGACGGGGAAGATGCCGCACTTGGCACCGGCCTCGATCGCCATGTTGGAGACGGTGAAGCGGTCATCCATCGAAAGCGAGGATACGCCTGGACCTGCGAACTCCATCGCCTTGTAGAGCGCGCCATCCACGCCGATCATCCCTATGATATGGAGAATGAGGTCCTTACCCGTTACGCGCTTCCTGAGAGAGCCCTTAAGGTCGAAGCGGATGGAGGCCGGAACCTTGAACCAGGCCTTGCCTATCGCCATGCCGGCTGCCATGTCCGTCGAGCCTACGCCGGTGGAGAACGCACCGAGCGCGCCATACGTGCAGGTGTGGCTGTCAGCACCGATCACCACGTCGCCGGCTGTCACGAGGCCCTTCTCCGGAAGGAGGGCATGCTCCACGCCGACCTCTCCCACCTCGAAGTAGTTGGTTATATCCTCGGCAGAGGCGAAGGCACGCACGCAGGCGCACTGCTCTGCCGCCTTTATATCCTTATTAGGAGTGAAGTGATCGGGGACGAGGGCCACCTTGTCACGGTCGAACACATGATCCTTCCCGAACTTCGGGAACTCCTTTATCGCCACAGGCGATGTTATGTCATTGCCAAGCACCATCGAGAGGTCAGCCATGATCAGCTGGCCAGGATGCACGGCTTCCTCATGGGAGGCAGCGGCAAGTATCTTCTCGGTAATAGTCATTCCCATCCTCAGGCCTCCTTGTCGGTGTGTCCCATCAGCATATCGTTATCGAAGGACATCGTGACAGCGCTCTCGCCGCCGCTGATGGATGAAGCCTCGCCATCGAGCATCCTGTTCACCGCTGAGAGGCAGGCGAGGATCGAAGCCTCGATGACATCCGTGGAGACACCGCGACCCCTGTAGACATTAGAGCCATCGGAGATCTTCACGATCGCCTCACCGAGCGCGTCGCGATGCTCCGTGACGGCCTGGAGCTGGTAGTCCTCAAGGGAGAACGGATGGCGGATGATCTTCTCCACCGCGCGGAGTGCCGCATAGACAGGGCCTGTACCCGAGGCGATTCCCTCATAGGCCTTCCCCTCCTTCTGCAGGCTGATGCAGGCGGTGCTGGTCATCTTGTTGCCGCTGTTCACTACGTATGAGATAAGCGACCACACCTTCTTCTCGCTGTCATGCTCGGTGGACTCGACAAGCGCGATGATATCGCGGTCGGTCACGTTCTTCTTCCTGTCGCAGAGGTTCTTGAAGGAGGCGAAAAGCTCCGCTACCTCATTCTCCGGCAGGACGAAGCCGAGATCCTCGAGCTTCTTGCGGAACGCATGCTGGCCGGAGTGCTTGCCAAGCACGTAGCTCGTCTTGACCACGCCCACGCTCTCCGGGGTCATGATCTCATAGGTCTTGGAGTTGGCCATCATGCCATGCTGGTGGATGCCTGACTCATGGGCGAAGGCATTATCTCCGACGATGGCCTTTGACGGGAAGATCTTTACTCCGGTGATCGTCGAGAGAAGGCGGGCAGAGCGGAAAAGCTCCTCCGTCCTGATCGAGAGATCGTACGGATAGAGGTCAGGGCGTGTCTTCATCGCCATCACGGACTCCTCAAGAGGCGCGTTTCCCGCCCTCTCTCCGATACCGCAGAGCGTACACTCTATCTGCCTCGCACCTGCCCTGACGCCGGCGAGCGAGTTCGCGACCGCAAGTCCCAGATCATCATGGCAGTGCATGGAGATCACGGCCTTGTCGATGTTAGGGACGCGGTTGCGGACCGCGGAGACCATCTCCGTTATATCCGTCGGGGATGCGTAGCCTACAGTATCAGGCAGGTTGATCGTCGTGGCGCCGCACCTGATGGCCTCCTCGACCACGCGGCACATATAGTCGATATCCGTCCTGGTCGCGTCCTCAAGGGAGAACTCGACATCGGGACAGAGCGAGCGCGCGTACCTCACGCTCTCGCTGATCCTCTCGAATGCCTCATCGCGCGACATCTTCAGCTTGTACTGCAGATGGAGGTCCGAGGTCGCGAGGAAGACATGGATACGTGGGCTCTCAGCGCCCTTCACGGCATTGTATGCCGCGTCTATATCCTTCTTAAGCGCGCGGGCAAGAGACGCCACGGTGACGTTCTTGACCGCCTTGGAGATAGCCTCGACCGACTCGAAGTCGCCGGGCGAGGAGATGGCAAAGCCCGCTTCGATTATATCCACCCCTAGGGCCTCAAGCTGCTTAGCCATCCTGATCTTCTCCTCCAGGTTCATGCTGTAGCCCGGAGCCTGCTCTCCATCCCTAAGGGTAGTGTCGAATATGTAGATATGCTCTGCCATCATCTCTCTCCTTGATTATTTCTTCAGCCAGCTCATGAGTGACCTGAGGCGCTCGCCGGTCTTCTCCAGCAGGGACTCCTTCTCCATCCTCTTGGTGGCGTTGAAGTAAGGCCTTCCGACCTGGTTCTCCAGGAGCCAGTTGCGCGCGAAGGTTCCGTTCTGGATATCGGTGAGGATGCCCTTCATCGCCTTCTTCGTCTCATCGGTGATCACCCTCGGGCCCGATACGTAGTCGCCGTACTCCGCGGTATCCGAGCAGGAGTAGCGCATGAACGTGAGTCCGCCCTGGTTGATCAGGTCGACGATGAGCTTCATCTCATGGCAGCACTCGAAGTACGCCATCTCCGGCTGGTATCCTGCCTCGACGAGGGTATCGAATCCGGCCTTGATGAGGTGGGAGACACCGCCGCAAAGCACTGCCTGCTCGCCGAAGAGGTCTGTCTCGGTCTCCTCCTTGAAGGATGTGACGAAGATGCCTGCCTTACCGGCTCCGATAGCCGCCGCGTATGCGAGCGCGACCTTCTCGCTATCCCCGGAGGGATCCTGATAGACGGCGATCAGCGATGGAACGCCCTTGCCCTCCTGGTACTGGCTGCGCACGGTGTGGCCAGGTCCCTTAGGGGCTATCATGATGACGTTCACGTCCGCAGGCGGGACGATCTGTCCGAAATGGATATTGAAGCCATGTGCGAAGGCAAGGTACATGCCCTTCCTCAGATACGGCTCGATTGACGTGTGATAGAGCTTGGCCTGCTTCTCGTCGTTGACGAGTATCATCACGATATCACAGCACTTGACGGCATCCTCGGTCGTCATGACCTTCAGGCCCGCCTCCTCTGCCCTTGCCCAGCTCTTCGAGCCGTTGTATAGACCGACGACGACATCCACGCCTGACTCGTGGAGATTCAGCGCGTGCGCATGGCCCTGGCTGCCATAGCCGATGATGGCGACCTTCTTACCCTTCAGGAGCGAGAGATCCGCATCCTTCTCATAATACATTGTACTCATATTACACCTCTCCTATCTCAGCCTTCGTCTCCGAAGGTAGTTTCCGACAATGGCCTTGAGCCACGCTCAAGGGCTGTCATTCCTGTACGTACAAGCTCCACGATGCCGTATGGCCTGACAAGCTCCAGGAATGAATCGAGCTTGTCCAGGCTGCCTGTGATCTGCATCGTCAGCGTGGATGGAGTGACATCGATGACCTTGGCCTTGAAGAGCTCGCCTATCTCCACGAGGTGCGTCCTCGTCTCCTCATCGGAGCGGAGCTTTATCAGCACAAGCTCCCTCTGGATCGAGCCCTCGCTGGTCATCTCATAGACCTTGCGCACATCGATGAGCTTCTCCACCTGGCGGATGATCTGCTCGGTGATCGCGCGATCGCCATGGACGACGATCGTTATGCGGCTGATGCCTGGATCCTCTGTCTCGCTCACGGAGAGCGAATCGATGTTGTATCTGCGTCTGGAGAAGAGTGCTACGACCCTCATCAGGACTCCTGACCTGTTGTTCACGAGGATAGCGAGGGTATAGCTGTCCTTCCTTTTACTCACCACGTACGACTCCTTCAAGAAAAAATAAATGCCCGGGTATTTTCATCTACCACGGGCCTTAGCGCATCATCAGAACTCTGAAACCGTGGTTCAGCGTGTAAGGATGATGACAGATAGAAGGATGGAAACGAGAGAAATAGACACGTTCTTCAGCTCCTCCTTCCTTAGGACTTATTCTTTCTTGCTCTCCTTATACGCCTCCTTGCGCCACAGTGTCAACAAACTGAATAAGCTTTCGATAAAAATACATGAAACTGAATCATGAGAGGTATCTTGAGAAGAAGGAGGCCGCCTTCTCATCCCTATCCGGGCCATGATACAGAAGCGTCTCTATTCCCAGGCGTGATGCGGTGTCGGTATTCACCCTCCTGTCGTCTATGAAGGAGATATCGCGGTAATCGAAGCCCTCCCGGGATGCGATATGGCGGAAGAACGCCTCCTCCGGCTTCGAGAGGTGGATCAGGTGTGATGCGTAGAGCGCGTCGAAATGCTCCGTCGGCCGTCCCTCGTACCCCATGATGATATCCCAATGAGGCTTGAAGGTGTTTGAGCCGATCACACAGCGGTGTCCCCTTCTCCTCAGCTCATCGACGTAGCCAAGCATCGTCCGGTTGACATCCGGGGAGAAGTAGCTGGCGAACGGATCGCCGTCGATCCTTGGTATGAGGAACTTGCGCGAGAGATGATCGTAATACTCCTCCGCACTCATATAGCCGTCCATCAGCGCCATATCATAGATAAGGTAGTCATCCTTGAGCGCCCTCTCATCGATTCCCAGCGCCCTCGATATCCTCTCAAGCGTCCTGACGCCCGTCAGGATCACCTCTCCCATGTCGAAAATGAATAATCTCATAGCCATATCTTACCGCATGATATACAGAAAAGATCGAGAAAATGAATACTCGGCGTATTTTCATGCAATAATCATTCACTGTATACTCTCACCATCTAACGGAGGAGCATATGAAGAAACTCATCGTCTCTTTGCTTGTCATGCTTATGGCCCTTTCCATGGTATCTGCGCAGGGATCCAAGGATGGATCGGCAGACAAGTCGCTTCAGGCTGTCATTGACAAGGGAACATTCGTGCTGGGACTCGATGACTCATTCCCCCCGATGGGATTCAGGGATGAGAACGGAGAGATCGTAGGCTTCGACATCGACGTGGCCAGGGAGGTCGCGAAGAGGCTCGGAGTGGAGCTTGTGGCACAGCCGATAGACTGGAACGCCAAGGAGCAGGAGCTTGCGACAGGCAACATCGACTGCATCTGGAACGGCTTTACGGTAACGCCGGAGCGTGAGCGCGTCATGACCTTCTCCATGCCCTATGTGCGCAACGCCCAGGTCGTGGTGGTACGCGGAGACTCTCCGGTAGGGACGCTTGAGGACCTCAAGGGAGGCTCGGTCGGCGTGCAGGCAGGATCATCCGCGCAGAGCGCCATCGAGGATACTCCGGGATTTGCCGAGAGCCTTGGCGAGATCATCGAGTTCAAGGAGAACCTAACCGCCCTCATGGACCTTGAGATCGGAGGTGTCGACGCGGTCGTGATGGACCTCCTCGTAGCTAACGATAATATAAAGAGATCAGGAAATGATTTCCGCATCCTTGACGAGACGCTGACGGAAGAGGAGTACGCCATAGGCTTCAGGAAGGGCGACGTTGCGCTCCGCGACGCGGTCGATCAGGAGCTTCTCGCGATGGCTGAGGACGGAACGCTTGCCGAGATCGCCGAAGAGTGGTTCGGCGCTGACATAACTACAGTCGGCAAGTAATGGCAAGCCTTATAATGCAGATGCTGGAGGGAACGGTAACATCCCTCCGCATCTTCTTCCTCACGCTCATATTCTCGCTTCCGCTGGGCTTCGTGGTGGCGAAGGGGAAGATGACGGCGATCAGGCCGATAAGATGGCTGACGGATCTCTATATCCAGATCATGAGGGGCACTCCCCTGATCCTCCAGCTGATCTTCTTCTACTTCGCGCCGTTCTACCTCTTCGGGGTGTCATACGACAGGTTCACCGCCTGCATAGTCGCCTTCGTCGTCAATTACAGCGCGTACTTCGCAGAGATCTACCGCTCAGGGCTGCAGTCAATAGACCGCGGACAGCATGAGGCGGCCAAGGTACTGGGATTCACCAGGCCATATACCTTCTTCCACATCATACTGCCCCAGGTGATCAAGAAGATCATGCCAGCCCTCGGCAACGAGGTCATAACCCTCGTCAAGGACACGGCACTGGCTCAGACGATAGGCGTGGCGGAGCTGTTCCGTGTCGCGCAGACGGCATCCTCAAGGCAGTTCTCAACGGTGCCTATCTTCATCGCCGGCATATTCTACTTCGTGATGAACTACATCGTCTCAAGGCTCTTCTCCGTCGCGGAGAGGAAGCTCGGTTACTACAGGTGAGCATATGGAAAAGATGATACAGCTGGAGAACCTCTCCAAGTCATTCGGCGAGACAGAGGTGATAAGGAGCATATCGTTCTCGATAGACAAGGGCGAGGTACTCTCGATCATAGGTCCCTCAGGCTCCGGAAAGTCCACGATGCTGAGGATCATCACCCAGCTTGAGAGGGCCGATGACGGCACGCTCACCGTGGACGGGGAGACGCTATTCAGGAGCGTTGGCGGGAAGGCCGAGTACAACAGGGACGCCGAGCGCAGGATAGGCCTCAAGACAGGGCTCGTCTTCCAGTCATTCAACCTCTTCCCTCACTTCTCCGTGCTGCGCAATGTCATGGAGGCGCAGAGGGCGGTGCTGAAGCGCTCCAAGGAGGAGGCCGAGGAGAAGGCGATGGCGCTCCTGAGGAAGATGGGGCTTGAGGACAAGGCGAGGATGTATCCCTACCAGCTATCGGGAGGACAGCAGCAGCGCGTGTCGATCGCCCGCGCACTCGCGCTGGACCCGCAGATACTCTTCTTCGATGAGCCGACGAGCGCCCTCGATCCGGAGCTTACCCGTGAGATACTCCATGTCATCAGGGGACTTGCGGAAGAGAGGATGACGATGGCGGTAGTGACGCATGAGATGCACTTCGCCAAGGCGATATCCGACAACGCGATCTTCATGGACAAGGGCGTGATCGTCGAGGAAGGCACCTCCCTCTTCTCCGATCCCACGGAGGAAAGGACGAGGCAGTTCCTCTCATCATTCGACGCCGACTGATGGCTACGTCGTAGCCATCATATGACCTTTCCGGAAAGGGCTCCCGTGACGAGTCCGTCATCCACGGCAACGGTGCCGTTGACCAGCACCTTCCTTATTCCCATGTTCCCGCCATCCGAGACAGCAAGCTCCTCCGGGGAGAACAGCACGAGATCCGCCTTGCAGCCCTCCTTCACATAGCCGCGGTCCTTGATCCCGAGTCGGTCGGCGGCCTCTCCCGTCATGCGTCTGATGCCTTCCTCAAGGCTCATCACCCCACGGCCGATCACATAGCGCGAGAGGAACTCCACCGCAGCGTGACGAGAGCGCGGGTGCGGACGAGGAGAGGAGTAGAGGGAATCAGAGCCGAAGCACATCAGCGGATGAGACATGATCCTCACGAGGTTCTCATCGCTCTCCGTCTCATCCTCCATCACCGCCAGCCCAGTCTCCTCTGAGAGGATATCGAAAAGGGCCTCCAGCGGATCCTGGCCGCGCGCCTCCCCTATCTGGGTAAGCGACATTCCCGAATACTGGCTATCGGTCTCAAGGTACATCGCCCTTATATCATCAGGGCCGACCATGGCGTAGATGCTGTCCCAGCCGTGAGGCGATAGCATCTCCTTCGCTATCTCCGCGCGCTCAGGCTCAAGCCCTAAGGCAAGACGCTGCTCAAGGCGTGAGAGCGCGAGGATATCCGGCGGGAGGAGGGAGAAGAGGCTGGTTGAGCCGAATGTGTAGGGATACTGGTCGAACTTCACGTCCACTCCCCCCGCGCGTTCCTTCTCTATCATCTCCAGAAGCCTCTCCACCTTATCCTGATTGCGCTTACCGATCGCCTTCAGGTGCGACACCTCAAGCCTTACGCCTGTCTCACGGGCCAGTGACAGCACCTCCTCAAGCGACTGGACGACATCATCGCCCTCACAGCGATGGTGGACAGAGAACAGCCTGCCGTAGCGGCTGACGACGGAGAGAAGCCTCCTCAGCTCCTCTCGGGAGGCGAATACGCATGGAGCGTAGTACAGGCCTGAGGAGAAGCCTCTGGCGCCGGCTTCGAGCGCATCGGAGAGAAGCGCGCACATCCGCCCTATCTCGGCATCGCTCGCCTCGCGTCCAGAGTCATCGCCCATCACGGCAAGGCGGAGCGCGGTATGGGAGACGAGGAAGGCCTCGTTTATCCCCATGCCACGGGATGTAAGGGTATCACGATATGAGGGGTAATCGGTCCATGACCAGTCGTCATAGGTGCCCAGCACGTCAGCGACATAGCCTGGGAGCGACGGGGAGTACGGGAACGTGCCGACGCCGCAGTTTCCTGATACATCGGTGGTTATGCCCTGCAGGAGCCTCACGCCCATCTCCTTGTTCCGCAGCACCTCGAGGTCGGTATGGGTATGCATATCGATGAAGCCGGGGGCGAGGACGAGGCCGCGTCCGTCTATCTGCACCTTCGCCCTCGATATCCCCTCCTTGCCGATGAAGCCGATCATATCCCCGAAGAGCGCCACGTTGGCCTTATACGGGGCACTGCCGGTCCCATCGATTATGGTGGCACCGCTGATCAGCGCATCATACATTATCCGCCTCCTGATAGGAATCGAAGATCCTCTTCTCCATGAATGAGGAGAGGTCGGTGTAGTTGCCACGCTTGGCGGCAAGGAGGAACGCGGCACGAAGCTCATCGCCATCATCCATCCTGATGATCGGAGGAAGGATTCCCCCCTGAAGCAACACGGCGGCAAGCACGATATAGGCGAATATCTCAGGATACTCCTCATATGGCTCTATGCGGAGCATCTCGGCATAGAGTATGGAAGCGGCAATGACAGGATGGTAGTTCTGCCATGCGATCTCCCACTGCTGGAACGCCGCATCCATCTGCATATCGATCGCAGCCCTCTCCTCCCCGCGGTACGGGAAGCGGCACAGCCCTGCCCTGTACTCTGTCGGGTTGATGTCATTGATGCCCTGCAGGAACCTCGTGCGAAGTTCCTCGATGCGCTTCAGGGTGATCCTCTCGCTGCTTCCTATGAAGGACAGGAGAAGCGAGCGGAAGTTGATTATCACGAGGTGGATCTCAAGGGAGACGTGGGAGACGGCCTTCCCTGAGAGTATCGTGTGGATGTCACGCTCAGAGACATCCTCTCCCGATACGGAGAGAAGCGCGCGTATGCTCTTCGCGATCACGGCGGAAAGCCCCTTGCTCTCCTTCATGCCCACATCAAGAGGGAATTCCTCCTGACACCTTGAGATCCCGTCGATATCCACCGAGCCCGGCCTGATGTTCCTCGTCTTTATGGCGCGGAGCCTGCGTCCATCGGAGGGCTTGGGGGCATCCGCGGGGATTATCCATGCCCAACCAAGCTTAATAGCGCCATCGACCTTACCCTCATTGCAGAGGATCCTCACCCTTCTATCGGTAACACCCCATCTCTTCGAGGCTTCCGTAACATCCATATAATCCATACGATTATTCTAATCCGGAATCGGAAATAAAACAAGAAGAATAAATCAAGCAAATAATACTTCCCGATATCGAAAGTATAGGACGGAAAAGGGAAAAATCAAAGGAAAGAATCACCATATTATCCAAAAGACACAACTGTTTACAATGCAACACATTGGAGTCAGCCACTTCCGGAGTTGGCTATATTTTCACTTCCGGAGTTGGCTATATTTTCACTTCCGGAGTTGGCTATATTTCCACTTCCGGAGTTGGCATCAGGATAAGGAGGCTTTGAACTTAGATCGAATCATGGTATAGTATCTATAGAGAGGCACTGCCGATAGACGGTACCGACCTCGATCAGTTTGGGATGCCCGCGCTAATCTTTGGTAGAGTGATGGCGGGCATTTCTCATATCTCTATACAGACAATATAAGCATATTATTTCTTAAGAAGAAATAAGCTATTGGTGACTTATCAAAGAAGGGGAAGCCTACGCCTCCCCTCTTTGCCTATTCGAATGTCCTTGAAAGAAGGGGAAGCCTACGCCTCCCCTCTTTGCCTATTCGAATGTCCTTGCGATATCCTCAGGTATCTTCCTCGGCCTCTTCGTCTCGCTGTCTATGAAGGCAACGCGGACCATGAGCTGTGAAAGAAGGGTGTCGCCGCGCATGATGCTTTGCCTTATCGTGCATGAGACATGCTGTATATCGGCAAGCTCGGTAAGCACCGTGATCTCATCATCGAGAAACGCAGGAGTCCTGTACTCTATGCTGATAGACTTCACGACGATCATCAGGTGATCCTCGCGCACAAGCTGGCTCTGGCTCTTTCCGGGATATATCTCCCTGAGCATCTCCGTGCG
>CASFZR010000026.1 GCA_949299185.1 uncultured Spirochaetales bacterium | reverse complement strand
GGCGGCCTGATCGCAGTGGTGCTTATGGCACTCCTCGTGATTGTAGGATGTGATAATAGCACCGTCACTAATGACGGGAACGATGAGTGGATCAACCATGTCAACGGGATAATCGCTACCCAGCCGGATACGTCCTGGTTTGATAAGGATGATGCCACTCCGAATAAGACATACGAGCTTACCACCGCTAATGAGCTTTATGGCCTTATGGAGCTTGTGAACGGAGGAGAGTCCTTTGAGGGAGATACGATAAGCCTTGCTAAGGGCACATATGACTTCACGCAGGTTTCCGAGAGCAAGAAGGGAGAGGCTTCCTTCATCGGTTATGGAGAGAGGGATGACCTTTCCTCAGCAAAGGCCTTTGCTGGCAAATTCTATGGAAATGGTGCGACGATCAAGGGTGTAGACCTGAATTATCCTGCTGGATATCAGGAAGGAACTGTCGAGGAAGCCAATGAGTCCAATATGGCCGTCGGTTTCTTCGGTGTTGTTAAGGGAATCTCTGGCAACCCTGCTGTTGTGACGGATCTCGTATTCGAGGACTGCACGCTTGTCTCAACATCCAACACGACAGGTATAGCAGTAGGTTATGCAGAAAATGCTGAGATAAGTAAAATTGTCGTAAAGAACTGTGAAATTACTGGGCCTCAGGGAGTCGGTGGAGTCGTCGGCAGGCTCTACGAAGGTGGAAAGATCACAGGTTGCACGGTTGAGAATACCATGATCTCTGCAGATGCGGATGTGGTTGATTATGAGGGTGCAAAGACTGGCAACTATAATGCAGGTGGTATAGTCGGTTGTGCAAGCTATCATACTACCGCAGGAGATATCGTTATCAATAATAACGAGGTTACGCTCACTGGCGATAGCAAGATTGTGGCTACTGACAACTATGCCGGAGGCATTGCCGGTAATGCTGCCAAAAATGTCAGGATCTATGGCAACACCGTGACGATTGATTCAGTGAATCAGATTAGCGTTTCCTCTACGCCTGATCCGTATACGGCGTCTACGGTCTGTGGAGGCGGTTCAGCGAAGTTTGAGTCGACTACCAGTGCCGGAGAGGGTAATACGGTCATAATCGGCGGTTCTAGTGATACAGTGACCAATAAGGGTCCGATTACTTTATAGTGTAGGGAATTCGATTTGGCAAACGAGTTTGGCAAACGAGAGTTTCCAGATCTTCCAGGATTATTGATGAACGGGCCGTGTCTTAGCCTGAGCGGACGCGGCCCATTGAATCAGGAATGAGGATCAAGGTTAGTCCTGATCTTCCGAAAGTTTATAAACGGGCTGTCTCTTAGCTTGTGCGGGGGCAGCCCATTTTGGGTTAAGGGGTTAGTTGATGTATATCTTCTGGGATAACTCGAACATACATTATGCCGGGCTGGATCAGGTGCTTCCCATGAAAGAACCTAATGTTGATGCAAGGCTGTACCGCACATATTTCAAGGGTATCCTTGACTTGGTTTCAGATGGCAGGAAAGTCGATGGCATATCTTTCGCAGGAAGCATTCCGCCGGAAAATGATCTGCTTTGGCGGGCTGTGCGTAAGCTGGGTATAAAGCCGAACCTGCATAAGAGAGCCCCTGGGATGGGAGAGGCCGATGCTACGGATCATCTCCTGCAGCTCGATCTTCTCCGCCTTTTCGCAGATAAGGCCCCTGACTGCTTTGCTCTGCTTACGGGAGATGGGGCAGGGTACAAGGAAGGAAAGGGTTTCCTAGCTGATGCGGAACGCCTTGTGAACAGCGGCTGGAAATTCGAATTGTATTCGTGGGAAACCGTCTGTCATGGTTATCTTCGAAAATTCGCAGAGGACAATGGAAAGTTTATCAGACTTGAGGATTACTACCAGAATATCACATTCATAAAGGGTGGCAGGCAGGCTGTTCCTTTGAAGCAGCCATAGTCTTGCTATCAAGGTATATAAGGCGGGGCTGGCTGGGCTTATCGTGCCTCATCCAGATAGGCGTTGAGGAAGTATGAGGCCAGGCTGCCCTGCTTTATGCTCTTCCGTGCCTCGTCCCCCGTGAACCATCCGCAGCTGTCGATCTCCTCGTTCGTATGCAGCTCGCTCGCATCGTCCACGAATGCGGTGAAGTTGCACATCAGCGTGTTTGAGGGCTCGAAGAAGCGAGTACGGTTGAATCTTATCTCAGAGACTGTCATTCCCGTCTCTTCCCTGATCTCCCGGACCACCGCGTCTTCAAGCGGCTCGGTGCGGTTCACATATCCAGCGACAAGGATGAAGGACGGCCTTCCGTATTGCCGTATCAGTAGGATCCTGCCTGTCTTCCTGTCGATCACGATCATGCTCACGGCCACGTTATACATCGGGAAGCGGTATTGGCCGCATTTCGGGCAGAAGGGGATGATTCCCTCGTTCTCCAGATACTTATCTATCAGCTCCGTTCCGCATTCCTGGCAATATCCTCCGCTCATATCAGAACACCTCTATATAGGCCTCTCCCGTTCCCTTCAGCGTGATGCCGAAGGAGGCTGAGGAGAGGAAGGCGTCCTTCTCGACTGAAAGGAGCGTGCGGCCCTCGCTGATGAATGAGACCGCCTTTCCTTCCTTGCGGAATGTGATGCTCTCTGAGGCGGATACCGGTATCTCGGTACGGACACCGCCGAACGTGGAGATGATGGCATCAGGCCTGATTGCTATGTATTCCTCCGGCGTGTGGAGCATGATGAACGCATGGGAAAGTCCTGTGCGGCAGGTGATGCGCACCTCATCGCTTTCCCCGACGGTGAAGAGCAGGGTATGCTCGCCATCCGCGGCTACCCTCAGGGAATGAAGCGCCCATTCTATTTCCTTCGGGGCATTGATCCAGTCGGCCTTCTTCGTGTTCATGGCACGATTCTAACCTATTGTGCATCTTCCTTTCTACGGACTAGTATCTTCCCATGATACTGGTAATCGGAGAGATGGTCTCACAGTTCAGCCATGAAAGCGGGGACAGCTATAGGCGTAGCTTCTCCGGCATCGGCTATGAGTGGGCAAGACGGATCGGGAAGGAGTGCTTCTTCCTGACTGTGATGGCAAGGGATAAGGCATCTGCGGAGATGAGGGCCGCCCTTGATGCAGAAGGGATCGCCTATAGCCGCGACCTTGTTTCCACGCTTCCCTCTGCCTTCGTGATAGACGGTGACAGGTACTACAGGAACACGGCCCCCGTGTCGCTTACGGAGGAGTCGATACTCGAGTCCATCGCTGGAAGATCCTTCGATAGCGTGGTGGTCTCATCGGTGCTTCTCTCATACAATCCCTCAGCATCCGCTGTAATCGACACGCTCTCGTTCCTCTATCCCCAGCCGCGACTTGCGATCGATACATCGGTCGAGATAGAGGAGGGAAGGAATATCGAGGCCCGTGCGATAGGAGATGCCAGGACGGGCTTCAGCAGCCTTCTCGTATCATCAGATAAGGCAGCGATCGCGTCATTCCTGGGATGCAAATAGGAGGCGCTCCAGCGCGTATGCGATGCCGTCCTCATCGTTGCTCTTCGTGATGAATGAGGCGACGGCCTTGGCCTTCTCGGAGCCGTTCGCCATCGCGACCCCGATTCCTGCCGTCGACAGCATCCCCACGTCGTTATCCCAGTCCCCGAACGCGATCATGTCAGAGAGGGGGATGGAGAGCTTCTCGGAGACGATGCGGAGCGCGTTGCCCTTGTCAGTTCCCGGCGGCAGCACCTCGATGTTCTTTTCTCCGGAGCTTACGACCACGGCCTTATCACCGAGTATCTCCTGCAGGGCTTTCTTATTGCGTATGACATTCTGGATGTCATCATCCTTGATGAGTATCTTGCATGGCCATTCACCAAGGACCTCCTCGACAGCCGCAGCATCCCTTATATCCATCCTGATGCCCTTCTGGGAGAGCATCCCGTCCTGTATCCTGTACCATGAGTCATCGGAGTCTATGACATACTCCTGGGGAGAGAAGGCTATGACGCACGGAGCCTTTCCCTTGATATACCCAGATGCTTCCCTATAGGCCTCCCTGTCGATCCTCACATCGTTGAGCGTCCTCTCCCCATCGACGATCATGGCGCCGTTTATCGAGATCTTGAGTATGGGGATTCCGAGCCTCTCTTCTATCATGTCGAGGCTACGGAGATAGCGGCCGGAGGCTATGGCGATCCTCACGCCCATTTCGCTTGCACGCCTGAGAGCGAGGATGGTAGCATTGCCTATCGAGAGATCATCATGAAGAAGAGTCTTGTCGATATCAGAGAAGAGCATGGAAAGCATGGCTGTATCATACAGCGCATCGGGCAGCCTGTAAAAGCGGTTGCCGTGATCCTGATCATCATCCTCAGCCTTACCTCCTGTGAGGAGAAGAGCATCTCCGATTCCCGCTTCGCCTTGGGAACGGTGGCAACGATTACCCTCAATGGTACCGATGATGAGTCCATCCTCTCCGATGCCTTCGATCTCCTCTATTCCATCGACCATGGGATATCCCGCTTCACGGAAGGCTCATGGATATACAGGATAAACCAGGCAGCAGGCAAGGAGGCCGTGGCTGTCCCTGATGATGTGTTCTCCCTTATCGAGCGCTCGGTAGAGATGGCGGAGCGTACCGATGGCGTCTTCAATCCTGCCATAGGCCCCTTATCCTCGCTCTGGGCGATCGGAACGGAGGAGGCGAGGGTGCCTTCTCCCGAGGAGATAGGGAAGGTACTTCCGCTCCTGGACTGGAGGGATATCATCATGGATGGCAGCGAGTCCACGGTCTTCCTTGCCAGGGAGGGCATGGCGCTTGATCTTGGAGGAGTCGGCAAGGGATGGGCCGCCGACAGGCTCCGCGACCTCCTTATCTCCAAGGGCGTTGATTCCGCGCTCATCAACCTAGGCGGCTGCATTACCGTCATCGGGGATAACGGTGGCAGGCCCTGGAGGATAGGCATACAGCGGCCCTTCGCCGCGACAGGGGAGTACTTCACGATAGTGTCCCTCTCAGACGGGCAGTCTCTTGTCACGAGCGGCGGCTATCAGCGGTATATAGAGGAGGACGGGGTCATGTACCATCACATACTCTCCTCGGAGACAGGATATCCCTATCAGAGCGATCTCTTGTCAGCATCGATCATCACGGAAAGCGCGACGCTCGGTGACTTCCTCTCTACCACGCTCTTCGCCGTCGGCCACGATAAGGCCAAGGAGCTTGCCTCTGAGTTCGGCGTGCGCGTCATCCTCCTCTCAGAGGACCTTGAGGTTACCGACCTTGACGGCAAGGAAGGCCAGATAGCAGTCGTGGAGGAATGAGTCTATCGGCTCGAATGATGAGGTGTCTGTGAAGAAGCCCTCTATTGCGAATCCCGCCTCCGTTAGCCCTCCGATGATGGAGTCGAGCGTGTGGGAGAACTCAATGGTGTCATTGTTCCGCAGCCTTCTCTCAAGATCCTTCCTGGAGAGGCTCTTGGTGTCTGAGAAGGGCAGGGTATATCTTACCTTCATCCTTCCCTTCGCAAGTAGCCTGTCATCGAAGAGATAGAGAGCGGGATTAGCTATGCCGAAGATCAGCGTTCCGCCGTCCTTGAGTACACGGTACTCCTCTCTGAACACCTTATGGATATCCTCGATGAAGTTCAGCGATACGGGGTTCACGATAGCTGAGAATGAGCCATCGGCGAATCGCGAGAGATCCGACATGTCCCCGATGAGGCTTTCCCCTTCAAGGCCATAGCGCTTCAGCGCTTCCTTGTCGCGTTCGATCATCCTCTCGCTTAGATCCAGCGTCGTCACGCGGCAGCCGTATGCGGAGAGTATCGGGGTCTGCTGCCCTCCGCCTCCAGCGAGGATCAGCACATCCTTCCCCCTCAGCCTCTCGACCCAGGAGTCCGGCACGTTCCTCTCAACCGTCACCCTCAGGCCGGGCTTTCCTGCCTTGGCCTTCTCTATCTCATCCTCTCCGACGATCTTTGCCCATGCGTTGCCGTTCTCGGCTTCCCAGTCCCAGGCACGGCTGTTCGCGCTTTTTTCATCCATACCATGATGTTAGGCCAAAGCCGGCGCGCTGTGAAGATTGACTTACATACTCCTTGGCTGTAGATTCTCCAGTATGAAGCGTCGACTGACACCTAGGGAGATGATACTTTCCGCACTGGCGATCCTTGTCGCCATCGTCATCCTTTCCCTTCTTGTCACCTGGACGCGCGTCCTAGAGCGCGAGGCCGATATCTCAGCCCTCAGGGAGGCCCTCCGCGAGACGATCAGCGAAGGCGGGGAGCGCGCGGTGCTTGAGATGGCTGGTATCCCTGTCGAGGAGATACACTACTCCTATGAGGATATCCCGCTGTATAAGGGGGAGAGGGGAGCGTGGAATCTCAGCGAGGAGGACAGGCGCGGGGTATCTCTCTACCGCAAGGCCGCTCCCAGCGTGGTGGAGATCATCTCTGCCAAGGAGGGCTCAGGAAACGGTGCCGGCGTGATACTCTCTTCCGATGGATACATCGTCACCAACCACCATGTGGCAGGAAGCGGAAAGGAGTTCACCGTACGCTTCCACGATGGCAGCGAGGCCGTGGCGAGGCTCGTGGGAAGCGACGCGCTCTCCGATGTGGCCGTGCTGAAGGCGGACGTGACAGGACTTACCCCAATCACCGCGGGATCCGCATACTCCGTATCCGTCGGCGAGAACGTCTATGCCATCGGACACCCCTATGGCTTCTCCTACTCCCTCTCACGCGGCATCATATCGGGGCTTGGAAGGACCGTGGAAGGTCCGCGCTATGGCGTCATTCCCGGCATGATACAGACCGACGCGCTCATAAATCCCGGAAATAGCGGAGGACCGCTTCTCTCTGCCGATGGCCGCATGATCGGCCTTATCAGCTCGATATACTCCACCTCCGGAAGCGCTGAGGGCGTCGCCTTCGCACTCCCCGTGGAAACAGTGATCGATGTCGCTCGTTCCATCATCGAGACCGGCCGCGTGCATCGAGGATGGCTCGATGTCCTTGCCGTGGTCCTCAATCCGGCTATCGCGGAGTATGCTTCACTCCCTGTAGACGAGGGCATACTCATATCCCAGGCGGTTCCCGGAGGGGAGGCCGATAAGGGCGGGCTGAAGGGCGGAACGGAGGCGACGCAGTACGGCCAGTCCGTGATCTACCTCGGTGGTGATGTCATAACCGCGATCAACGGAGTGCCGATGCGCGGCTGGAATGACTACTTCGCGTTCTTCTTCTCCTCGCACGCGGGCGACGAGGTCACAGTCACCGTGCTTCGCGGCGGTGAGAGCGTGGATATCAGCGGCGTGATACTCATAGAGCAGGATGAGAGCAATATCAGATGGATAGCAAGATAGAACCATATAGCATAGCAGGGGAGCCATACATCAACTTCAACGCGGGCTACTCCAAGCCATTCAAGGTCGTCTCCGACTTCTCGCTCGCAGGCGATCAGGGAGAGGCGGTGGAGAAGCTCTACCAAGGATACCTCGCAGGGGACAGGGCCCAGACGCTGAAGGGCGTCACGGGATCGGGCAAGACCTTCACGATGGCGAAGCTGATAGAGCGCATCCAGAAGCCGACGCTCATACTCTCCCATAACAAGACGCTATCCGCGCAGCTCTACCGCGAGTTCAAGTCCTTCTTCCCCGAGAACGCGGTGACGTACTTCGTCTCCACCTACGATTACTACCAGCCTGAGGCCTATGTCCCAGGCAAGGACCTCTATATCGAGAAGGAGGTCGATATCAACGATGAGATAGACAGGCTGCGCCTTGCCGCGTCGTTCTCGCTGATGGAGAGGCGCGATGTGATCGTCGTCGCCACCGTATCCTGCATATATGGACTGGGCAATCCCGTCTCCCTCCGCGATATGCTCTTCACCTTCCGTGTCGGCGATGAGTTCGATCAGAGTGCCGTCTTCGGCCAGCTGACGCGCATGCTCTATGAGCGCAATGATGCCGTGCTTACCCGTGGCACGTTCCGACCCCGAGGTGAGAACATAGAGATATACCCAGCCTACCTCGAGAGCGCCTTCCGCATATACCTTGACTGGGACACGATCGCCGAGATCGTCTGGTTCGATCCATTGACAGGCGAGAGGAAGGGAACGGAGGATACCGTCACGCTGTATCCCGCCAAGCAGTTCGTGATGCCACAGAGCCAGATAGATGCCGCTATCGACCGCATAAACGCCGAGAAGGAGGAGAGGGTAGAGTACTTCCTCTCCAACGGGAAGCCGCTGGAGGCGGAGAGGATAAAGAGCCGCGTGGAGTATGACCTTGAGATGCTTCAGGAGGTAGGCTACTGCTCCGGCATAGAGAACTACTCCCGTCCGCTATCAGGCAGGGCTCCTGGTGAGCGTCCTGCCGTCCTCTTGGACTACTTCCCCGATGATTTCGTCACCTTCATCGATGAGTCCCACGTGACGCTGCCGCAGATCGGGGCGATGTATGAGGGAGACAGGTCCCGTAAGCTCAATCTCGTGAACTACGGCTTCCGCCTCCCTTCCGCCCTCGATAACCGTCCCTTGAAGTATGAGGAGTTCGACAGGAAGGTGGGACAGCGCATCTATGTCTCCGCCACCCCTGGAGAGAGGGAGCGTAAGGAATCCTCGCAGATCGTCGAGCAGCTTATCCGTCCTACGGGCCTGCTCGATCCTAAGATCGAGGTGAGATCCACCGAAGGGCAGATGGAGGATCTCTACGGCGAGATACGCAAGACGATAGAGAAGGACGAGAGGGTGCTTGTGACCACGCTGACGAAGAAGATGGCCGAGGACCTTACCGAGTACTTCGAGTCGCTTAATCTCCGCGTGCGCTACCTGCACTCCGAGGTAGAGACGATAGAGCGTGTCGAGATACTCCGTGATCTCAGGCTCGGCAAGTTCGACGTGCTTGTAGGCATAAACCTCCTCCGTGAGGGTCTTGATCTCCCGGAGGTATCGCTGGTGGCGATCCTCGATGCCGATAAGATCGGATTCCTCCGTTCCGCCACCTCCCTCATACAGACGATAGGCCGTGCTGCCAGGAACGCCGATGGCCGCGTGCTGATGTATGCCGACAGGATGAGCGAGGCCATGGCGGAGGCCATAGAGGAGACCGAGCATAGGCGTAGCGTGCAGGCCGCCTATAACGCGGCCCATGGCATAACCCCGAAGACCATCAAGAAGGCCGTCGAGGATATCCTGGAGCGCGAGAAGAGCGATGACGAGGAGATAGCGAAGGAGGAGATGAAGATCGTCAAGTCCGGCTATAACCTCCTTGTCGAGCGTGACCGCAAGCGCTATATCCAGGATCTGACGCGCCAGATGACGGAGATGGCGAAGAACCTGGAGTTCGAGCGGGCGGCGCTGCTGCGCGATGAGATCCAGCGCATAAAGGAGAGGCGCGACCTCAGCGAGTAGGGGAGAACAGCACGAGATCGAGCGGAGAGAGCGTGATCTGCGGCGTCTGTATCCTCCACATCTCCTCTGCCATAGAGTCCTTTATACCCGCGTAGAGATCGAGGAATGTCACCTCACGGCCTCTGATCAGGCGCGGCACATCCTCCTCCATATCATAGCCTAGGGCGATGAGCAGGCTGTACGTGAACGCTCCGTACCTGTCCTGGTTCACCAGCCCCTCGCTTCCTGAGTCATAGGAGAGCTGCTCGGCTGTCGCCGCGCTCAGTACCCAGATATCCTCATTGCCTACCACCTCGGAACTCAGTGAGATCCTGAGAGATGGGAGGAGCGCCGATGCAAAGCCTTCCGAGGCAAGGCGGCCATCATCGAACTGCTCGCCATCTGCCATGATGCCGGTATCCTGTATGAACACCCCTGAATGGCATGAATCGAGTATGACGCACTTCTTGCCTCCTATCGCAGAGAGTGCCGCGATAAGCTCATCCGGTGCGATATACTCCTTCTCCTCAGGATCGTTATCGATGACAAGGCTCCCATCCGTGCTTCCATGGCCTGAGTAGTAGAAGATGATGAGATCATCATCCCCGGTATCAAGTCCCATGATCGTGGAAAGCACATCCGCCTTTCCCCATTTCCTCTCCTCTCCGTCGACGCTCCATCTCTCATTCTCTGATAGGAAGCCTATCATCTCGTATCGCTCGCCTGACGCGCTTGCTAGCAGTTCCGTCTGAGCCATGAACGCCCTCTGGTCATTCGGCGGATTGGAGAGCGTGCTTGCGCCATCGTCTGGGGATGCGTAGTCGAGTGCGACTGAGATGATGACGGTACGTCCTGCAGGAACCGATGGCCTGCAGGAGATAAGGAGCGCCACGATGATAAGCACTGGCATGATCCTTCTCATGGCTTCCCTCCTATCCTCATGCCGACCCCAGCGGAGAAGCCGAACATGCCCTTGCCATATGCCACGGATAGGGGAAAGGCTATCGATACGATCGTTCCTGTGGATATCAGGGGAGTGAGTGTCGCGCCTGCGCTCCATGAGGCCGCCTTCGATCCCAGATAGTAGATATACGACGCGTCAATGGAGCCTGAGAGCGCGAATAGATCGGAGAATGAATAGCAATACTCCAGCGCTATCGTGGTGATGGCCCTTGATTGGACCTTCGTCCGCCCCTCGGGGCATCCTTCTGCTATTATAGCCGCCTGCATCGGCAGTGAGATCCTATGGCTTCCGAATGAGACGGCCGCCGCGTCAACCTTGAGCGACGCGCCCACCGAGGAGCGTAGCATCCCCTCAGAGTCTATTGCCGTTGAGTATGCGGTCCCATCATAGAGTACGGCGATCTCCGCGGAGGGAGACCATGAAGCGGCGCCGAGGGTGAGCGTCGCACACAGCAGTGATATCATGAAGAAGAGCTTTCTCATCATCGCCTCCTGATATCTATACGCCCTGACCCCCTGTTTCTGCCAACTTCATTCGAGATTCAGCACCGATTGCCTGAGTATCATCACCGCGACCGTTGCCTTCCTCGGCTTCACGGATGTCTCCACAAGCAGTGGGTAGCCTTGGTATTCCAGACCGAGCATGTAGTGCGCTCCCGCGAAATCCGCGGAGACCACCTTGGCATCGTTGAGGATGATGTGCATGGGGTAGGCGTCTGGATCAAGCGCCTCTTCGGATATCGTGGCATCCTCGGGGCGGAAGAAGAGGCTTCCCTCCGTGTTCTCATAGATGAGATGGGCGGGGATCGCGGTGCCCTCACCGGTGAAGAAGGCGGTGAAGAGGTCGCAGGGCCTCCTGTAAAGCTCCTCAGCGCTCTTCATCGTCACGGAGCGGCCGCCGTTCATGACGAGTATGCTGTCAGAGATCGCGAACGCCTCCTCCGTGTCATGCGTGACGTATATGACCGTCAGGCCGAGGCTGTCATGGATGGAGCGTATCACCGACCTCAGATGCTTGCGCATCGGTGGGTCGAGTGCGGAGAGAGGCTCATCGAAGAGTATCATCCTAGGCTCTGCCGCGATCGCCCTGGCCAGTGCGACGCGCTGTGCCTCTCCTCCTGAGAGCGATGAGACGCTGCGCCTTCCGTATCCGGCAAGCCCTACGAGTTCCAGTAGCTTATCAGCAAGCTCCTTCTGCTTCTTCCCATCCTTCTCCTTCATGCCGAAGCGGATGTTCCTCTCCGTGTTCATCGAGGGAAAGAGAGAGAAGTCCTGGAAGACCATGGCGATGCCCCTGTCCTGTATCCTCTCCTTCGTTATGTCCTTGCCCCCGATCGTGATCGTCCCGCTGTCAGGGGACTCTATGCCAGCTATCAGGGAGAGAAGCGTGGATTTCCCCGATCCTGACGGGCCTATTACCGTGAGGAATTCCCCTTCCTCAATGGAGAAGGATACGGAGAGCGTGAAATCCCTGTATCGCTTCTCAAGCTTATGTACCTCAAAGAACGGCATTCTTCCTTCCTTTCGCCTCGCCGATAGCGAATACGATGAGCGCCTGCAGTAGCAGCAGCGTGCCTAATGCGGCCGCCCCTTGATAGTCGTAGCTGCTTATCAGGCGGTATATGAGAACGGGCAGGGTCTCCACGTTGCCCGATGAGAGCATGAGCGTAGCGTTTACCTCTCCAAGAGAGAGCGCGAAGGAGAAGGCGAAGGCCTTTCTCCTATAAGGTGAGAGCATCGGCTTCTCGACCTTCCTGTATGTGCGTCCCCGTCCTTTGCCCAGGGTATAGGCCGCAGAGGCCAGCGTGTCTGGTATGAGCCTTGCTCCCGGAGTTATCGTGCGGACCGCGAACGGCAGTACGATCACGAGATGGGCGGCTATCACGAAAAGCACGTTGAGCGCGTATCCTCCTAGGCCGAGCTGGGTGGAGATGAACGATGACACGTAGATGAATCCTAGTCCCATCGTCACCGATCCCGCGGCCATCGGCAGCGAGGAGATGAATGGCAGCAGACGGGAGGAGCGCTTCGCGGCGGCCATCGCTATCGCGGAGGCCATCGCTGTCGCTAGGAAGGCCACCGCAAGGCCTATGATAAGGGAGATCAGCAGCGCGTCGAGCGAGTGCCCGATAAGCCCGAATCCGCGTCCGATGATCCCTTCCCATGCCGTCAGGGAGAGAAGCCCGTCACGCGTGTAGAAGGCCCGTATTACGATCGATATCATCGGTGGCAGCAGGAATGAGAGCATCACGATGGATAGGAGCAGTGCCTCCAGCGCTCTCCATCCCCTTGCCTTCCTCAGCACGCGTTCCTTCCGCTCGCTCCTTCTGGCCTTCCTCCCAGGTGTCGTGAGCGCCAGGAGTATCGCGTTCACGGCGAACGCGAAGAGCGATAGCGCCGCGGCTCCGGTGAGGTCCGCATCTACGTGGACGCGCCTGTATATCTCGACCTCCAGCGTGGAGTAGGCGGGATTGCCGCCAAGCACCATGATGATGGCGAAGGAGGAGAAGCAGAAGAGGAATATCAGTATGAAGACAGAGGCCACGGCTCCGCGGAGGGTGGGAAGGGTTATCCTCAGGAATGTCCTCATGCGGCCCGCGCCGAGCGTGGCAGCCGCCTTCTCATAGCTGTCAGGTATCGATGACCAGGATGCGGTTATGAGAGCGAAGGCCACGGGGAAGTTCAGGTATACATGCGCCAGTATGATCGCCTTGAAGGAGTAGAGTACGGAAAGCGGGGTGTAGTCCACATCCATCAGCGCTCTCAGCGCGTTGTTCAGGTAGCCGTTATTGCCGTACCAGATCACGAAGCCTAGCACGACGAGTATCGATGGTATGGTGAATGAGAGCTGGGAGAATACCAGCATCGCCCGGCGCCCTGGGAATGAGTAGCGCGAGTAGAAAGAGGCGAACGGCAGTGCCGCTATGACTGAGATCGCCGCGGAAAGCAGTGATTCGAAGAGCGTGAATGAGAGAAGGTGGTAGGTGTAGTCATCCGTGAGAACGCCAAGGATGGCTGCTCCGCCATCCTTGAACGCGTCTGAGAATGTCAGGGCTATAGGAATGATGAAGAGGGCAAGGAGCAGCAATGCCGCCGGTATCGCCTTCAGTGAATAATAGCCCGTTCCCTTCCTCATCTTGCCGTCATAGCCTCCGTCCATTCATCGACGAGATGGCTCTTCGCCTCCTCATCGATCATTCCGCTCGTATACATTATAGCCGGTTTGGGGGCCCATGCGAACGCATCGGGAAGCTCTATCGAGCCGTTGGCGGGATACATCGAGTTCGCCAACGCTATATCCATCTGGCCCTCGGTGAGGATGAAGTCGATGAAGGCCTCCGCCTCCTCTCGCTTATCCGTACCCTTCATGATGCCTATGCCCTCTATCGTGGCCTCATGGCCCTCAGGGAATATGATCGCCTGATAGCGTGTCGTGTCATCGTTCATCACATGGTACACCGGGCTTGTGGTGTAGGAGAGGACTATCGGAGCCTCGCCTTCGGTGAAGAGCCCGTATGCCGAGGACCAGCCATCCGCGATCGTGAGCGTGCTGTCCCTCATATCAAGCCACCATGAGACGGCCTCGTCCCCGAACTGGTTGTACGTCCAGTACAGCAGGCCAAGCCCCACCGAGGAGGTGCGCGGGTCGATGAGTATGACCTTGTCCTCATATTCAGGGGAGGTGAGGTCCTCGAGGGATTCGGGCTTCCTTACCCCAGACTCGGAGTCATATACGAACGCGAAGGCGCCGTAGTCGAATGGGATCAGGCGATGCTCTGGGTCGAACTCCAGCTCATCCGGGATATCCTCAAGCACCGGTGAGTCATATGGCTCTAGGTACTCATAGGCGCGGTATGCGAAATCATCGGTGATGCCCAGTACCACGTCGGCAGGGCATGACTCTCCCTCAAGCGCGATGCGGCTGAGCATCTCGACCGCGTCCCCAGCTCCTACGAGGTTTACCTTAATGCCGGTCTTCTCCTCGAAGGCGGGAATCAGGGAACCTGCCGGCCCCCATGTACCGGAGAAGGAATCATATGAATAGACCGTAAGGACATCATCGCTCTCTGTCACAGGCTGTGCCGTGAGTGACGACGCGATCATCGCTAACATGATGAAGAGGAAAAGCTTTCTCATCTTTGTCTCCTTGGCGGGATTATCGAGGGGAGAGAGGATGCCGTTCCCTACGCTGGCATTACCCAGATCAGGTTGAGGGTATGATCTCAGGCCGAAGCCACCCCTAGACGCTCTGACGATATTCTTAAACGCTTTCCCCCGTCAATACTGATGATGTATCATCATCCTATGGATCCTCTTCTTACGACTTCAGATGCCGCCGCTCTCGATAGGGAGCTGATAGCTCGCTACTCTCTCTCCGAGAGCGCCTTGATCGATGGCGCCGCGGCTGGCGCGTACAAGGCCGTGCGTCCGTTCCTCTCCGGCCGTGTCGTCTTCCTGATCGGACCTGGGAACAATGGTTCCGATGGCATAGCCATGGCTTCCCTTGCCTCCGCAGATGGTATCGATGCGGCGGTCTCATATCTCTATGAGAAAGGGAATGAGGAGAACCTGAGAAGACGCGCGTCGCTTTCAGCGCATATTCCAGTCGTGGAGGATGCCTCGGGTGCGGACACCGTGGTGGATGCGCTCTTCGGCTTTGGCTTCCATGGCGAGGCTGACGAGAGGACACGCTCCATTGTCTCATCCATAGGACATTCCACGGTGATATCACTGGATTATCCCTCGGCAGGTATCGTCGATGCGGATATCACGGTGATGATGACGACGGGAAAGCTCTCCCTGTACCATCCCTCATTCAGGAGGAGAGCAGGGACGCTCATCACGGTGAATCCAGGATTCCCTGAGGAAGAGCTGAGAAGCAGCCGTAGCGGGGCATACCTCCTATCTGATGAGGACATCGGGATAAGGCGGCTCTCATTCACGGATTACAAGAACAGCAAGGGACACCTCGCGGCAATCGGGGGCTCCGAGCGCTTTACCGGCGCGATAAGGCTCGCCACGCGTTCGGCATTTGCCTCTGGCGTCGGCCTTGTGACAATCATCTCCCGCTCCCTCTCGATCCATGAGGAGTGTCCTGCCGCCATCGTGGGTTCTTCCTCGGATGATCTCTCTCGCTACGATGCGCTCCTTGTCGGTCCGGGGTGGGGAGATGGGGATCCTGATCTCTTCGAGCGCGCCCTCTCTTCCGGCCGTCCTATGGTCGTGGATGCGGATGGCCTCAGGTTCGTACCGGGACATCGCTTCTCGCATAGGGCTGTCCTGACGCCTCATATAGGGGAGTACAGGAGGCTGATGGCCTCGCTCTCCATCCCTGACGGTCTCGATAGCGGGGCTGGCCTTGCCGATAGCCTCCGCCGCGCCTCCTCGCTCCTTGAGGCCACGATCGTGCTTAAGTCATCGGTGCTGTGGCTGACCTCCGGTGATGATATATTTATCTATGACGGTGTGAACCCGTCCCTCGGCGTCGCCGGATCCGGTGATGTGCTTTCCGGCATCATCGCCGCGCTTCTTGCCGAGGGCGAGGAACCTGAACGGGCCGCGATCGATGGCGTGATACTCCATCAGAGGGCAGGGCGCGAGGCCTCGAGGCGCCTTGGCTACTATAGCGCGGAGGAGCTGGTGACAGAGGTCGGGAGGTGCAGATGATACAGCTCTATCTTCTCTCTATCGCATTCATGGTCCTCTCTTCCCTCATCCTCTTGCCGGAGAACTGGAAGCGCCAGCTCTCCTTCCTGATACTCTTCCGTTCCCGCCTCTCGGAGGATGGACGTGCGCGCCGTGCCTATTTCCTCTCTGGATTCGCGATCGGAATGGCAAACCTCTTCTTCCCGATGCCGCCCGGCCCCATGATGGCAGGGGATCTTATTCCCTCCGCGACGGTACTCTTCCTCGCGTTCCTCATCTTCTTCGTCTACTCGGAGAAGCGTGATGAGGCGTATTTCGAGAGCCTGAGGGCAGGGCGTCTGGAACGTATCGGCAAGGTCTCGCTCGTCATCGCCTTCATCCATTTCCTCGTTCCGTCCCTCGTTCTGCTATAATGCCTGATATGGAAAGGATGACTACGGCGGGCATCGCGATAAGGGATGGCAGGGTACTGGTCGCACATAGGGTGAAGGGTGGAAGCCTCTCCGGCAGGTGGGAGTTCCCCGGAGGCAAGAACAGATATGGGGAGAGCCTTCCTGAGACGCTCATGAGGGAGTATGAGGAGGAGCTGTCGATAGCGATAGAGGTAGGAGAGGAGGTCTTCCGCTACGACTTCACCAATGGCGATACGCTCTACCATCTTCACGCCTTCATGATAAGGCTGCTTTCAGATGATTTCATGCTGAGCGTCCATACTGAGGCGAGATGGGTAGGCCGCGAGGAGCTGTCCTCGCTCGATATGGGCGGATCTGACAGCGCCATCAGGGACTTCATCCTCTTAAATCTTCTTCCACGGCCCCTCTGATTCTTGTAATTGATCGTCCATCGTCCTAGAATTCCAGCAAATAGCGAGGCAATCATATGGAAAAGAAGGATATCAACTGGTCATCGCTCGGGTTTGGCTATATCCCCGTCGATTATCGCTTCGTCGCCCATTGGAAGGATGGTAAGTGGGATGAGGGACACCTTGTTACTGATAGCACTGTCACTATCAGCGAGTCCGCAGGCGTGCTGCAGTATGCCCAGACCTGCTTCGAGGGTCTGAAGGTCTATACTACCAAGGATGGCAGCATCGTGGCGTTCCGTCCTGACATGAACGCCAAGAGGATGCAGGACAGCGCCGAGCGCCTGATCATGCCGAAGGTACCGGAGGAGATGTTCCTCAGGGCCCTTGATGAGGTCGTCAAGGCTAATGCAGCATGGGTGCCTCCTTATGGCTCTGGCGCGACTCTTTATATCAGGCCGTTCCTCTTCGGCTCAGGCCCCGTGATCGGCGTAGCTCCGGCTCCTGAGTATGAGTTCCGTCTCTTCGCGACCCCTGTGGGCCCGTACTTCAAGGGTGGTATCAAGCCGCTGAGGATCATGGTCTCCGACTATGACAGGGCAGCCCCGCATGGAACCGGACATATCAAGGCAGGACTCAACTACGCCATGTCGCTCTATCCTATCGAGCATGCCCATAAGGCCGGGTTCTCCGAGAACATGTATCTCGATGCCGCGACACGCACATACGTCGAGGAGACAGGCGGAGCGAACTTCCTCTTCGTCAAGAAGGATGGCAATCTCGTCACTCCTAAGTCCGGTACGATACTTCCTTCGATCACGAGACGCTCTCTGATCCAGGTCGCCAAGGACTATCTTGGACTCGAGGCCGAGGAGAGGCCGGTGCCGTTCGATGAGGTCAAGGAGTTCCAGGAGGTAGGTCTCTGCGGTACTGCTGCGGTCATATCCCCGGTAGGCTCCATCACATATAACGGCGGAGAGATCAAGGTTCCTTCCGGCATGGATGAGATGGGACCGGTGCTTACGAAGCTCAGGGAGACCCTTACAGGCATCCAGATGGGAGACATCAAGGCTCCGGAAGGCTGGATCCGCAAGATCATGTGATAGAGGTGAATCACCTTCGAGGGCTGCTTCCGGGCAGCCCTTCATCATCCTTGTATATTAGGCTGATTTCATGTTCAGTCATCTTCCCTCATCAGGTTCTTCCTCTCCCTGATGAGTATTGCGATGGCGAGTATTGCCGCGAGGACGTTGGTGCCTGCGAAGTTGAGCCATATGCCATCCAGCCCCATAGGACTCAGGAGCAGAAGGAGGAGCATCGGGAATATGAGGGCCGTGGAGATGCTTATCGCCGCGGCATACCTCGGCTTCTCTATCGCCAGCATGAAGCTCTGCGTCACGAACGCTATCCAGCGTGTGACGAAGGCGAAGGAGAAGAGCGAGAGCGCGCCTGTGGTTGCCGTGATGAGCGCTGGAAGCGACCTGTCGACATAGAGCGAGGCTATGGTATCCGGGATCGTATGGACCACCGCCGCTGCCGTCAGCGATATAATGGCAGCCGCCGCGATGCAGTACTTCTCGATCGCCCTTACCCTCGTTCTCTTTCCGGCTCCCCAGTTGTAGCCAAGGGCGGGCTGGAGTGAGTCGCATGTTCCGTATAGCAGGGGCTGGACCAGCCCGTCGGTATACATCAGCACCCCGTAGGTAGAGACAGCATCCTGGCCACCCATGCGGACCAGCATCATGTTGAACACGATCGATGTGATCCTTCCCGCGATGTTGTTGAGGAAGTTCGGCGTTCCACAGCTGATTATCCTTCTTATCAGGGCCGCAGAGAAGCGCGGGCGTACGAATCTGAGGGTGCGGCGTCCAAGTGCGAAGGGAATGAAGGCTATCGTCGCAGAGAGGGCCATGCCCATGCATGTGGCGAGCGCCGCTGACCATATGCCCCAGCCGAAGGCGAAGATGAAGAGCCATTCGAGGATTCCGGAACAGGCGGACATGAAGATATTGAGTCCCATGCTCGACTTGAGCTTCCCCGATATCCTCATGAAGTTATCCATGGCGAATACGATCGTGGTAACAGGGGAGAGCATGGCATAGACGCGAAGGTACTGGACGGCAAGATCACGGAACTCTCCTGCCGCTCCCATCAGCGACATCAGCAGGGGAGCCGCGGCGTACATCAGGATTCCAAGCGCAGTGGATGAGAGTATTATCATCACGACAGCCGCGGAGAATATCTCGTTCGCCTCACGTCCCTTGCCCTGTCCAAGGCTTATGGAGATAGGAACGGATGAGCCGACGCCTATGAGGTCTGCCAGCGAGAAGTTGATTATCACGAAGGGCATAGCGAGGTTCAGGGCCGCGAATGGCGTGCTACCCAGCCCCTGTCCTACGAATACCCCGTCAAGCGTCTGGTACAGCGATGACGAGAGCATGCTTATCGCGCCGGGAATCGCCGCCATCAGAAAGAGCCTTGATGGCTTGGTCTCACCGAATAGCCTGTCCGAGGCCGTCATATCTTCCTCCTAACGATCGTATGTCGGTCTTGTCTGTGCTGGATCGTACGGAAGAGGATGCTAAACGTGTTGTCCGGTAATGTCAACGGAGATGAAGAAGGGCCCGTTTCCGGGCCCTAGGTAGGGAGATATGCTCTTACATCACCGTTCCATCAGGGATGACGGCATTCTTGTTGATGACGATGATCCCGTCATGGACGGAGTACATCTCGTAGTCTCCATCGGGACGAGGGATGTTATCGATTCCGATACGGCAGTTCGAGCCGATCCTAGCGTTCTGGTCGATGATGGCCCTCTTGATGATCGTCGCCCTGCCGATGCCGATATTAGGAATACCCTTCCTCGCGTTCTCTGCCTTCTCGGCCTCCGTCTCGTAGAACGTGGCTCCCATGCAGTATACGCCATCAAGCGATGCTCCAGCCTCGATGAAGGTACGGACACCGATGATCGAGTTGACGATATAGGCGTTCGTTATGATGGAGCCTTCGGACGTGAGCGAGCAGGAGATATTGCAGAAGTTCGCCTTCGTCGCAGGGAGGTGGCGGCGGTGGGTGTAGATCGGCATCTCCTCATCATAGAAGTTGAAGGCCGGCTTCTCAGAGGCGAGGTTGAGGTTCGTCTCATAGAAGGCCTTGATCGTTCCGATATCTTCCCAGAAGTCATTGAAGAGGTAAGCGCTTACCTTCCTCGTCTTGGTGATCTCAGGGATGATCTCCTTGCCGAAGTCTGTCTTGTCGTTGTTCAGCGCCTCTTCCATCGTCTGGGCGTTGAAGATGTACATGCCCATCGAGGCCAGATACTCGTTGCTTGCGTTCCTATCCAGACCGAGCTGATCCTTGAGGCACTTCTCAGGAACCTTGTACTCCGAGATATCCATATCGGGAGCGGGCTTCTCATAGAACTTCTTGATCGTTCCTTCCTCATCGGCTCCGATGATACCGAGTCCAGTGGCCTCCTGGCGGGAGATCGGCTTCGCGGCAACGGTAAGCTCCGCACCTGACTTGATGTGCCTGTCGAGCATCGAGCGGAAATCCATGCGATAGAGCTGATCGCCAGAGAGGATCACATAGTAATCGGCATTCTGGTCATGGAAGTGCTTGAGGTTCTTCCTTACCGCGTCTGCCGTTCCCTGATACCAGCTCTCGCTCGCGTAGGTCTGCTCGGCTGCCAGTATCTCGACGAATCCGCCTGAGAACTGATCGAACTGATAGGTGTTCGCGATATGGTTATGAAGCGATGCGCTGTTGAACTGCGTAAGGACGTATATCTGCCTGAGTCCGCTGTTGATGCAGTTGGATATAGGGATATCCACAAGACGATACTTTCCTGCGAATGGCACCGCTGGCTTTGCCCTGTCCATCGTAAGAGGGTAGAGCCTGGTGCCCCTTCCTCCTCCAAGGATGATCGCGATCGCTTTCTTCTTCTTACTCATTACTTCCATTCCTCCTCTTAGCTGTCTAGCCTATGAGCGTACTATACAGATCAATATATTCCGCTGCGGACCTGTTCCATGAGAAATCGGTCCTCATAGCGTTGCGGATGGCTCTCTCCATTCCATCCTTATCCCCATAGAATGATATCGCGCGGTCGACTCCGTCGAGGATCGCGTCAAGCGAGAGATCTGGGAAGAGGAAGCCTGTTCCCTTCTCAGGATCCTCCGTGATATCCACGATGGTATCCGCAAGCCCCCCGGTCCTGTGTGCCACCGGAAGCGTGCCGTAGGTGAGGGAGTACATCTGGTTGAGCCCGCATGGCTCATAGCGCGACGGCATGAGGAAGAAGTCCGCGCCTCCCTCTGTCTCGTGCGCCACCTTGTTGCTGAACGCGATGCTTACCGCTAGGTTGTCATGCGTCTTCGCAAGCTCGATCAGCTTCTCCTCGTAATGCTTGTCGCCGGTTCCCACGATGATGAACTGCACCCGCCGCTTGAGTATCTCCTGAAGCGCCGGAGCCGTTCCTCCCAGAAGCTCGGCATAGCCCTTCTGATCCGCTATGCGAGAGATCATCGCGAAGAGCGGGATATCAGGATCGACCTCAAGCCCGTTCTCCCTCTGTATCCTCGCCTTCAGCTCCCTCTTGCCCGCAAGGTCCTTATATGTGTAATGCTCGGGGAAGAGGTGGTCCTTCGATGCGTTCCATTCGCCGGTATCGAGGCCGTTTATTATGCCGAATAGCTTATCGCTGCGGCGGCGGAGTATCTCATCCATGCCGCATCCCAGCTCAGGAGTGGTTATCTCCTTGGCATAGGTAGGGGAGACCGTGGTGATGATATCAGCCTCGGTTATTCCCGCCCGGAGCACATTCAGGCGCTCTGATCCGCTCCTGCCGCAGAAGGCGTCATCTGGAAGCCTGTCTCCGGACAGCACCGCGTCATAGCGTGAGAAATCTCCCTGATATGCCAGGTTATGTATCGTGAATATCGTCTTCGCCTGATACCCATGCTCCTTGAGGAAGAAGGGAACAAGTCCTGCTGTCCAGTCATGGCAATGGACTATATCGGCCTTCCATCCCGAGGCCTCGAGGTATGGGCCTACGCTCTTGGCGAAGAGCATGAAGCGCTCCGCGTTGTCTGGATATGGTTCGAAAGACGTGTCGCCGTAGATGCCGGCGCGTTCGGTGTAGTAGGGGTGGCAGAGTCCCACGTATTCCACCCCTGATACCTTCTTGGAAACCGTGCCGAGGCTTACCTCTCCTCCCAGCATATCGACGGAGAAGCCCGCCCCTTCCTTGAAGCCGGACCTGTCGATGAAGGAGTACATCGGCATGAATACCTTGACCTCGAGCCCCTTTCTCTTCAGGGCCGGGGAGAGTGATCCGATTACATCAGCCAGTCCCCCTGATTTGGAGAATGGGACCGCCTCGCTTGTCACCATAAGGATATTCATAAGGGAAATTATGAGTCACCCTATGGCGGAAAGCAAGGGAAAAAAGGCCCATTCAGCGTTTAATTACGCTTTTTCAGCCGTTAAGGCCCTGTATGTAGCTGTCTGCCGCATGGGCTGCGAGCGCTCCATCTCCTGCCGCTGTCACGACCTGCCTGAATGGCGTCGTCCTTACGTCTCCAGCGGCAAATAGGCCTGGTATCGATGTCTGCATGAAGCCATCGGTGACAACGAATCCTCCTGACAGTTCCGCAAGTCCTTCTATCGCCTCGGTATTGGGGATTATCCCGACGAAGACGAATAGGGCGGAGGCCTCTATCGTCCTTCCGTCATCGAGCGTCACAGAAGTCACCTTCCTGCCATCGCCATTCACGCTCACGACATTGCGGCCAAGCTCAAGGCGTATGTTCTCCCTGGCCCTGACCCTGTCGGCAAGCGCCTTCTGGCCGCGGAACTCGGTGCGCCTGTGGACGAGCGTTACCGTGGAGCATATCTTCGCGAGATAGAGGGCGTCTGTCAGGGCGGTGTCTCCTCCTCCGACGACGACTACGTCAAGACCGCGGAAGAACGGTCCGTCGCAGGTCGCGCAGTAGCTGACTCCCTTGCCCTGGTACTCCTCCTCCCCCTGGCATCCGAGGTGCCTGTGACGCGCCCCTGCGGCATATATGACGGCCTTTGCCCTGATATCCTCGTCAGAGGTATGGGCGATGAAGACATCTCCATCCTTCTCGAGGGAGGTTATCTCCATGAACTCTATCTCCACGCCGAACGAGAGAGCCTGCTTCTCCAGCGCCTCTGCAAGCGCGTAGCCGCTCATCTTCTCGGTTCCCGGGTAGTTCTCTATCTCATCGATATATAGCAGCTGTCCGCCCGGCGCCAGGGCATCTACTGCCAGCACGCTGTATCCGGCGCGCGCCGCATACTGTGCCGCGGAAAGCCCCGCGGGCCCGCATCCTATAACAAGCACATCGCACTCACGCATTGCCCTTCTCCTCCATCTTCCTCATCAGTGCTTCCTCAGCGTCTGACCGCCTTATGTACACAGGCCCCTCTCCTATATCATCACCACCGTGCTTCTCAAGCTTCTCCAGCCCGAGCCTCAGCAGGGCCCGCGCAATGTTCCTAGGGCTCTCATTATCGAGTATGTAGCGCGTTCCCTCAGGGAGCCTTGAGGCGAAGAGCGCGGCGTCAGGACCTGTTATCAGCACGGGAATCTCAGAGGTGGTGAAGGTGTCCATCACGTCCTCGGCCCCGCCATCCCTATCGGCCACTATCGTCCTGCCGTTCTCGATTACCGAGAGATAGAACTTCCGCCTCTTCGCGTCTATCACGGAGAGTATAGGACCGGGGTAGGGGGAGGCTGCAGCGGCAATCGCGGAGAGCGTCGGAACGGAGACTACTGGAATAGAGAGCGCCGAGGCTATGCCCTTCGCTGACGCCATGCCGATCCTCAGTCCCGTGAATGAGCCGGGGCCCTTCGCCACGATCACGAGTGAGACATCCGCAATATCGATACCTGCCCTTGAGAGAAAGGACTCTATCTCAGGAAGCAGATCCTCCGAATGTGAGAAATGCCCATCGATAAGGCGCTCCTCATAGCTCTCATCTGTCTTGAGCGCCATGGAGAGTATCGATGTGGATGTGTCGAGTACGAGGATGTTCATAGCTCTATGCCCTTTATCTCGATCTCCCTTGAGAGATCATCGTTTATCGTCAGCTCTATATATATCGTATCCTCCGGGAGCATGTCCTCGATCTTCTCCGACCATTCGATGAGCGTCACGCCATCGGGAGAGAGGAACTCCTCTCCGCCCATCGACTCGAACTCATCCTCTCCCGAGAGCCTGTAGAGGTCGAGATGATACATCCTCATCCTCTCCCCATCGTACTCCTGCACGATGGTGAAAGTAGGTGAGACTATCGCCTCGCTGATGCCGAGTGCCTCGGCTATTCCCTTCGCAAGGACGGTCTTCCCCGCCCCGAGAGAGCCTCTGAGCGATACCACCGCGCCCTTGCGGAGCCTCTTGCCGAGTTCCCTTCCTATCTCCTGTGTCCTTCCGGCCGATTCAGAGATCATCTTTCCTCCTCGTGATGGCAGCCGCAATCGCATCCATGATCATGGTGATGATGGCCGCAGGTACACTCATGTTCCTCCGCTGGCGCGTCCTTCATGATCTCCGCGATCTCCTCCTGATAGGCGTCATCATCCTCATCATCGTTATGGACGATCTCCTCGTGGATCATCTCCCCGATCTTCTCGCCGGTGGCCTTCTCGTACTCCTCGATCAGCTCCTTTACGATCCTGTCATCGCCGGAGAGGAACCTTGCCTTCTCAAGATACTCCCTTGCCTCATCGTACTCCTTGTCAGAGAGGTAGAGGTAGGAGAGGTTCGAGACCACCGTCAGGTTCTCCGGATCGAGGTCGGCAGCCGTCTCAAGGTATGTCTTGGCAAGCATCCTGTCGCCGCCCTCAAGCTCACAGATCGAAAGCTCGTTGTAGATGTCTGAGGAGGCCTCTCCAAGCTCTATGCACTTCAGCAGGTCCTTCTTAGCCTCCTCATAGCGCCCTGTCTTCCTGAGCGCCCACGCGCGGAGGAAGTAGCCGTTCCAAACCTTGGGATTCTTCTCTACGAAGCTGTTGGTTATCTCGATCGTCTTCTCCGGCTCTCCGAGCATCATGAAGTCATATGCCGCCTTGATATCCTCATCATTCTCCAGCTGGAAGGAGATGCGCGACAGCAGCTTCTTCATCTCCTGCTTCTTCTCTCCTTCCTCGGCAACCGCCATGTAGCGCTCAAGGTACTCCTTCGCTTCCTCGAGGTTGCCCATATATGCCTCGAATGAGGAGATCTCCGCGAGGATCCTCTCGTCCTCGCCGAAGCGCCTTAGCCCATCCAGGAGGGTGTGGCGGGCACGGGAGAGGTACTCATCCTCATCGTCGTCCTTCTTCTTGTCCCTGGCATCCACCGCCATGTAGGAGTAGAGCGTGGCGAGGTTGATGCAGGATGCCGACTGCGGCAGCAGGTGATACACGGCGAGGAACAGCTCCTCTGCGAACTGGTAATCCTTCTGCTGCTCCTTGGCGATCGCCGCCTCGTTCAGCCTCTCAGCGATCGTGGGATCCGCCGCCCTGACGAACTCCCTGTAGTACTGGAAGTCCGGATTGGCCTCGTCATAGGCGATTACCGAGAGCATGCCCGCGAGTATCGACTCCTCGGTGATGTCCTCTTCCCTGAGCCTCGTGGAGCCTGGGGCGAGCTGTACCGGCAGCATGATGTCAGGATTGATGGTGAAGCTGTCGGTCTCAAGCCTCAATCCCTGCGGAACCCTTACGTACTTAATGCTTCTGAGCTTATCTTTTTCCATATCACACAAACAAATACCTATAGTGACGGCTGCTGTGGCTCTTGAACTAGGTTCAAGGGGGGATCCCTGTTGCCCGCTTTCTGTTCCCTCAAGGGGATCAATGCTGCTAAGGCTATTCCAGATCCCATTCATATGGTTTGCTCCAAGAGGCTTCAGATGAGCCGCCCTATAGGCATTCCTATGATAACATGGTTGGCTGAAAGAGGGAACACTCCTTGCCCCTAGGGCTTCGCCATAGTATCCTCATTGTATGCAGCAGTTCTTCATTGGATTAGGAATCGGTATCGCCATAGCGGCTGTAGTGGCCCTTTATTTCTCCGTCCGCGTGGGAAAGGTACGAAAGGAGAAGGAGGCAGAGGTACAGAAGTACAAGACGATGCTCTCCGACAGGATGGAGCTTGAATCCGATGGCCTGAGGAAGGTCAAGGAGGAGAATGAGGAGCTGAGGAAGGCCAATGAGAATCTCCGCGTCTCGCTTCTCGTGATGCGTGAGAAGCCCGGACGCAAGGAGGTCCAGAAGCTGCAGATCATGCAGAAGGCGGTAGATCGCCTTACGCTCAACAGCCCGGGATTCGCTACCGCGTGGCAGGTTGCGATGCATGACAGCGAGGAGGAGTTCCAGCGCATGTACTCGGGCATCGTGCCGTTCATCAAGCGCCATATCGCGGGAAAGAGCGAGGCGCAGCTCGTGGAGAGTACCGAGAGCGAGGAGGACGTTACCGGATCGGCTCAATAGTCCCGTCCGAGACCTTGTATCTGTATGCGGTCTTCTCCGCCCTTTCCCGGAAGGTGTGTCCCAAGCTGATATATCCTCCTGCTTCCATATGCTCCCTTCTATCTGCAGGAAGGAATATGTTTGGTACGATAT
>CASFZR010000025.1 GCA_949299185.1 uncultured Spirochaetales bacterium | reverse complement strand
CGAGGAGGCCTTGGAGCTCATCGCGAGCGGCAGGATAGACATGCCGAGGATCCTGACGAAGGTGATAGGGATAGATGATGCCCCTGAGACGATAAGGGACATCGAGAAGAATCCCGGCGACTACATGAAGGTCGTCGTCAATATGTAATAAGACTGTCCATCCAGTCTGGCTGTCCGCAGGTGTGCCGGACAGCCTTTTTAGTGATTGGTTTCCTTCAGATCGCCCGTTGAATCACGGATTATGAGATTCGTAGCAACCTGTATGAACATAGAGGCGCGTTCGGGGCTTTCTATCTTGCCTACGATGCAGTCTATGGTGGTCTTTCCCAGCTGTTCCTTCGGGGTGTTTATCGTGGTAAGGGCAGGGATGGACTCGGAGGACTCGGTGGTGTTGTCGAACCCTACTATGTATACGTCGTCGGGTACTGAGTAACCTGAGTAGGTAAGGGCGTGCATGAGCTGCAGCGCCGTCCAGTCATTGCCGCAGAAGTATACCTCCGGAAGCCTCTCCATCTTCTTGATGCGGTCTATGAGATAGGGAAGGTTGAGGAACTGATCCTGCCCGTCCGTGGTGAACGATGAATCCTTGTCCTCGGAAAGGCCATTACGCTTAAGCGCCTCTGTGAATGAGGCGTACCTGTCTATGAATCCCTGGCTTACGTTATCTGAGAAGAGATCCCCAGCGAATGAGAATCTCCTCTTTCCTTGCCTCACCAGCATATCCACGAGATTGGAGATATGCCTCTTGTTCTCCATCGTTACCACATCGATGTTATCTAGGATAGCCTCCGGGTTTCGTGGCATATCGACGGTGACGGTAGGAAGCCCTAGCCCCAGTATCTTCCTGCACATCTCGAGGTTGCAGATCTCCACGATGATTATCCCCTTCACATCCTCCGTCAGGGACAGGTTTGGCAGCTCCTTGTTCCTCAGCTCTTCCTCTGACATTATCGAGAGGGCGAGCTTATAGCCTGTATTCTCAAGCTGCCTCTTGATGCCTTCCATGACGCAGAGCCAGAAGCTCGTATGGCGCGTCGCCTTCGTCAGGAACAGTATCGTTCCCTTTGACTGCCTCTCATCATTGCCAGGATAATCCAGTACATTCCTGTATCGCATCTCGCTTGCCGTCTCCAATATCAGGCGACGGGTCTCGGGGGAAACCCCGGGCTTGCCATTAAGCGCCTTCGATATCGTGTTGCGCGACAGATTCAGATGCCTTGCGATGTCATTTATAGAGCAGTTCATCGTTACCTCGATGTAATAAGGATATCCCATGGTTTTACATCTCGCAAGGAAAATGTGTGCATTTTGTGCATCCTGCTTGCATATGCATACATGCATCTGAGATAGCCATGAATAATGCCTTTATTTATAATTATTTGTATTCTAGTTAGATAGCTACGATTTAATTGGAGCATTTCCGTGAATTGATATTTTGATGCACGATTTTTGTTGCTAACTGGAGCATTTGACATATAATTCTAGTTGTTAATCTTGTGTGCAAATGCACATGGAAATAGGTGCGATATGAATGGCGATGTAACTATCAAGAATATCTCATATAAGCCTGAAGGGGCATATGTAGGCGATGCCATCCCCTATTATGAGAATGGCGAGTACTTCGTATATTATCTTCATGATCCACGCTGCCATGGAGAGGGGGTCTATGCCGAGGACACGACCTGGTATATGGTTCGCACCCGTGACGGGCTCTCGTATTCCGATGACAGGATCATCCTTCCGCTCGGAGATGAGGGGTCGCAGAACAAGAATAGCTACACTGGCTCTGTCATTAAGGGAAACGATGGGCTATATTACGCGTTCTTCACCGGCTTCAACGATAAGATAAGGATAGATGGCAAGGCCATACAGTCGGTGATGATGGCCAGGGGCAGCTCTCCAGATATCCTGGAGGTCGTCAAGGACTTCAGGTTCATTGCCGATAATGATATCTATGAGGTATATGACTGGCGCGATCCATACGTCTTCTACAATGAGGAGGAAGGGCTGTACTGGATGCTCCTCTGCGCGAGGGAGAAGGGCTCCGGATATCATAGGGGAGGGTGCATCGCCCTCTGCAAGTCACCCGATCTCATCAGCTGGAGCTATGAGAGGCCGTTCTATACGCCGAATATGTATATAACCATGGAATGTCCGGAGGTGTTCCGCATGGAGGGCCGCTGGTATCTTGTCTTCTCCACCTTCTCCGACAGGTTCATGACGCATTATCGCGTATCGGATTCCTTGCAGGGACCATGGAGGATCGTAGGCGAGGATACCCTCGACTGCCGCTGCGACTATGCCATCAAGACGGCAGGAACGGAGAGCTCGCGTCTTGCCTTCGGATGGATATCCACGAAGAAGGGCGGCAATGACTTCGGCCCATGGGAGTGGGGAGGAACCCTCGTTGCCCATTCCATTACCGCGGATAAGGCCACGGGCCGCCTTCTCGTCCACCCTGTAGATGCCCTTACCGACCTCTATTCAGACAGGATCGAACCGGGTAAGGAGCTGCTTGTCAATGCGTCGTGCAAGGATGGAGGGCTTTCCTCCGATGGCATGGGAGCGCTTCTCTTCGATGGGGTACGATGCGATGACTTCGCGCTCTCCGCAAGGATCCGGTCCGATGCCGCGGAGTTCGGATTCTTCATCGGCACGGATGAGAAGCTTGAGAATGGGTATCAGATAAGGTTCCTTAACGGCCTTGTCGCGATCGACAGATGGCCGCGCATCCCGAAGGGAGGAGAGGGGATATACCAGTGGCAGATCAAGGGGGATGTGCCCTTTGCCGCGGAGTGCCTGAGGTTCATCGGAAGCGGTGACGGCCTGTGGGATGTCCGCATATTCCGCTGCGGTGAGATCCTCTTCATATATGTCAATGATGAGGTTGTCCTCTCTACTCGGGCATATGACTTCCAAGAGGGACTCATGGGAGCCTATGTGGTTTCCGGTAAGATAGATATTGAACGATTCGACTGCCTTGCGCAGAAGAGATGATAAAGGAGGAGAATATGAAGAAAGTCGTTATAGCGATGCTGGTCTTTCTTATTTCCATGCCGTTCCTGATGGCCGGTGGCTCATCGGAGAGCGCTGATGATGTGGTTACCGTTACCTGGTATGCCTCACGTCCGCTTGGCGGAGAGATAGATACCGCGATAAGGGAGATCGCAGAGGATTATAGCCAGGAGATGGGCGGCAAGTGGAAGCTTGAGGTCGAGACGACCGCAGACAGGCCATCATACCTGCAGAAGCTCAAGACCCTTATCGCTGGTGGCAACATGCCTGATATCATCGATATCGACGCGGATCCGTATTGCCAGGAACTCGTTGACGCGGGGATGCTCGTCAACGTAAAGCAGTTCCTTGAGGATGAGGGGCTCTACGATGATTACCATGAGGTAGCGCTCCGCTATCAGGAATTCGTCGATGGAACGATGTACACCCTTCCTCTCGAGTACCACATCGAGATGATCTGGTACAACAAGACGATCTTCGAGCAGTACGGGCTTGAGGCTCCTGAGACGATGGATGAGTGGCTTGAGATCTGCCGCGTGCTTGATGAGAACGGCATCACCCCGATCTCGGTCGATGGCGTAGACAGATGGCCGGTCCTTCGCTACATGGCGATGATCCCGTTCAGGTATTCCGGCAACCAGTACATCATCGATCTCCGCGATGGCAAGGCCTCGATGGGCGATGACCTTGGAAGGCAGGCCATAGAGTTCGTGCAGGAGATCGGACAGTACTTCAATGATGGATTCGCGGCTACCGATTACGCTACCGCCCAGAGCATGTTCCTCGATGGCAAGTCCGCCATGTACTACATCGGCGACTGGGAGCAGAACCCGATGCTCGAGAAGTACCTCGCAGGCGAGATCGACTACTTCCTGCTGCCGATGGTCGATGGCGCTGTCACCGGACCTAATGAGTACTGCGCCAACTCCGGAATCGGAATGGCCTTCAACGTCGAGACCTTCGATGAGAAGACCAAGGGATTCATCATGTATCTGATCGAGCATTATGGCGACGTCTATGCCTCCAAGATGCAGATGTCCCCGATGAAGGGCGAGCTTCCCTCAGATGTCGAGTTCACGCCGCTCTATCATCGCATCGCAGAGGATATGGGCAACTATGGCACAGCGTTCATGAAGCCATGGGATACCTATCTCGATCCTGCAACCAATACGATACTCCAGGACAACCTGCTGCTTCTCGCTTCTGGCGACATGGACGCTGAGACGTTCATCCAGCTTGTTGACCAGTCTATCGCGGAGAATACCTGATCTAAGCTACCCGGAGGCGGTGATCCCGCCTTCGGGATATCCCCAGGAGGTCATGGATGAGTGGTGTGATAAGAAACAGGAAGGCCTATCTGG
This sequence comes from uncultured Spirochaetales bacterium, assembly GCA_949299185.1. Classification (GTDB taxonomy): domain Bacteria; phylum Spirochaetota; class Spirochaetia; order Sphaerochaetales; family Sphaerochaetaceae; genus Ornithospirochaeta. Next base: position 21,383 of record CASFZR010000025.1, on the reverse strand, counting down.
TCTTTCTCCTTCCAGGACTGCTGTTCTATCTTTTCGCAGTCTTCTATCCGATAATAGATTCAGTTCGTATCAGCTTCATGAAGTGGGGCGGTATCGGGCCGATGAAGTTCATAGGGCTGGCGAACTATACCAAGCTCTTCACAGATCACGTCTTCTATAAGTCGTTCTTCAATAACCTTGTCTATCTTGTGATAGTCGTTGGCATGCAGCTTCTCATCGGACTGCTTTTCGCTGTCCTGCTGACCTACATGAAGAAGCATGTCTCGCTTGTAAAGACGCTTTATTACGTCCCTTGCATCATCACGACGGTTGCCGTGGGGCAGATGTTCAGGAGCATGTACGCGACTGAGCCGATGGGGCTTTTCAATATAATCCTCGATTCCGTGGGGCTTGAGTCCCTGGCCCGCAGCTGGCTCGCGGATATAAATACGGTGCTTGCCGCCGTCTCCATCCCTGAGGGATGGCGATTCACCGGAATGTATATGGTCATATACTACGCGGCCCTGATATCGCTGGATCCACAGGTCAGCGAGGCCGCCGAGATCGATGGCGCTAACGCCTGGCAGACGCTGTGGAAGATCAAGCTGCCGATGATAAGGCCTGTGATAATCCTTTCCCTCACGATGTGCATCACCGGAGCCCTCCGAGGCTTCGATGTCCCGTTCCTCCTTACCAATGGAGGCCCGGGAAACGAGAGCGAGCTTCTTTCGACATATATGTATAAGCAGGCGTTCTCGAGCAATCAGTTCGGGTATGGCAGCGCCATTGCCGTGTTCATAATCGTGGAAAGCATACTCGCGGTATTCATCCTGAGGATGATCACCAGGAACAGGGAGGCGATATGATGACGAATGATGGATATGCTGCCAGGAAGATGGTCAAGAAGGTTATCTTCGCTATTGTCATCCTATTCTTCCTGCTGATCCAGATATACCCGGTGCTGTGGGTCTTCATGGCAAGCATCAAGCCTACCGTGGAGCTTTCATCCACGCCGTTCTCTCTCCCCGCTAATCCGACGTTCGAGAACTACATCAGCGTCATAAGGGAAGGGAACATCTGGAGATACATGTGGAACAGCATAAAGGTCACAGGTGGCTCGCTGATCCTGATAATGATCTTCAGCTCGACCCTCGGCTTCGCGCTTTCGAAGTTCCGCTGCAGGCTAAATAGCAAGCTCTATAGCTTCCTGACGTTCGGGATCATGATACCTGTGCAGATAACGCTTATCCCGCTCTTCATATTCTATAGCCGCATGGGTATCCTCAACACGACGTTCTCGCTTATCCTTCCTCAGGTCGGATTCGCGATACCGCTGTCGACGATGATGTTCGTGAACTTCTTTACGTTCGTGCCTGATGAGCTTATCGAGGCAGCGACCATCGATGGCTGCACTCCCTATTCGATATTCACGAAGATAATGCTTCCTCTCGCGAAAAACACATTCGTGACGATCGCGTCGATGTACAGCATTCTTATCTGGAATGACTTTATCTTCGCAAACACCTTCATCAGCAGAAATTCCGCGAAGACGGTCGCCATGGGGCTTAAGGATTACGTGGGCGCGTTCGGCAATGTCGACTGGGGGCTTACGTTCGCGGCCATCGCTATATCTATCCTGCCGCCGATGATCGTGTATTTCGCGCTCAACAAGCAGGTTACGGCCGGTATGACGATCGGCGCGACGAAGGGGTGATGATGATTATCGATCCGATGAGAAGGAGTGGCCTTAGGTCATTCGCCATAACCGCGGAGAATCTTACGGGCGCGAAGGGTGAGGGCGGTAAGTGCGCCTCGGTGCTTGGCGTCGGACGCAAGGGATCGCCATGCCTGAAGGATATCGCTCCAGGCGCGACGGTGACGCTTGCCGATATAAAGGGATCCGGATGCATGAACCATATCTGGATGACCGTGACGGATAAGACCTCCGAGGCGGATTGCTTCGTGCTTCGGGATCTCGTGCTTCGCATGTACTGGGACGGGGAGACGGAGCCATCGGTCGAGGTTCCCCTGGGGGATTTCTTCTGCAATGGCTTCGGTGAGACCTATGATGTCAACTCCGCGCTTATCTCCGTCGTTCCGTCGCGCGGGCTCAACTGCTATATCAGGATGCCTTTCTTCTCAAGAGCGGTAGTAACCCTTGAGAATCAGCATCCCTCTCCGATTCCCGCGTTCTTCTATCAGATAGATTATGCGCTTGGCGAGATGGATAGCGATCTGCTGCATTTCCATGCCTCCTGGAGAAGGGAGAACCCTACTGCCATCGGAAAGGATTACCGTATCATCGATTCCATCAAGGGCGAGGGAGCGTATCTCGGCACGTTCATCGCCTTGTCGACCCTTTCCAGATACTGGTACGGGGAGGGCGAGGTAAAGTTCTTCATCGACGGGGATGAGGCGTATCCTACGATCTGCGGTACAGGTATGGAGGATTACTTCGGCGGCTCATGGAGCTTTGCCCGGCATGTGGAAGGCCGGACTGTGGAACAGACCTACTGCACGCCGTATCTAGGATATCCATTCCATAGCACGCATGATAGGCGCGTCTATAACCCCTACCATGAGGATGATTGCCCGCCGATGCGCGCCTTCTATAGATGGCATGTGCAGGATCCGATCTTCTTCAAGGAGAGCCTGAGCGTGACGATCCAGCAGATCGGCGTGAGCCATGGCGGGCTCTTCGAGCGTCAGGATGATATCTCCTCGGTGGCGTACTGGTACCAGACGGAGCCTCATGTACCGTTCTCAAGATTGCCTGAGGCTACCGAGAGGCATCCGAGATGAGACGCCCGGCGCTTCATTTCTCCCCTCGGAAGGGATGGATCAACGATCCGAACGGACTGTGCTTCTTCAATGGAAGATACCATATGTTCTATCAGCATAATCCCAATTCTTCCTCGTGGGGGAAGATGCATTGGGGTCATGCCGTGAGCGATGACCTGGTTGATTGGGAAGAGTTGCCGATAGCCCTCTATCCTGACAGGTGGTATGAGGATGATGAGCAGGGGGGCTGCTTCTCCGGTTCTGCGCTCATCGAGGATGGCGTGATGTATCTTGTCTATACGGCCGTTGCCGGAGGTAAGCAGCGCCAGTGCCTGGCCATAAGCCATGATGGAGAGGTCTTCGAGAAGCATCCTGCGAGTCCCCTCATCGACATGCCTTCTGGCTATACTGATTTCCGTGATCCTAGGATATTCCGCCATGGCGGCTGGATATACATGGTCATCGGCGCCTCTGATGGAACGCATGGCTTCATCGATCTCTACAGGTCAGAGGATATGGTCGGCTGGGAGGCGATGGGCCATATCTATGAGCTGCCTGCAGAGCAGGGAAGGATGCCTGAGTGCCCTGATCTCTTCGAGGTGGATGGCCACTGGGTGCTGACGTTCTCGCCTGTGGACTACGTGAGGGAAGGCGCTCCAGTGATGGCGGTCATCGGAGATGCCGATCTGGATAGCTGCCGCTTCGTGCCCCGGTATTCACAGCCATTTGACTACGGCTCGGATTTCTATGCGCTGCAGAGCTTCATAGGCCCTGATGGATCTAGGCTCGCCATGGCATGGGCCAATGGCTGGCAGTGGATGGGGATCTTCAAGGGATTCTCACCCGATCCCGAGTCTCCATGGTGCGGCTTCATGACGCTTCCTCGCGAGATAAGATGCATCGGCGGCCGTCTCTCATCATATCCTGTTAAGTCAGTATGGGATGCCTTCAGCCATGATATCTATAAGCTTGATGGAGAACTGTCCGGAGAGATGAGTATCTGTCCTTCTCCTCAATCAGGGGCAACTGCTGTTTCCATCGCTATCCGGAGGGATGTTCCGAACGCGCCGGCAGAGGTGGATATAGAGCAGGGAAGAGAGAGGATGGTCGTGATCGCGGACGGCAATTCATCCTCTGTTGCGGTAACGATATGGAAGGATGGTTCGGTAGACCGCGCAGCCTGCCTCAGCGTTCCATCTGATGCCTCCGATATGCGCGTGGATATGATCGTCGATGAGGATTCTGCAGAGATATTCGTGGGAGGGGGCTTAAGTACTGCCTCATTCAATATATACGCAGATGGAAAAAGATCCATCGGCTGCCGTTCCATAGGGAGGTCCACGAAGATCTCCTCATTCACGGTATCAGGGAGGAAGAAATGAGCAGATGGCAGAGATTAAGGTATCTTCCGTCGATTCCGCTTGGTTCTGATGGCAGGCGCGTGACTGCATCGGATGAGCATAGGGCGCTTTCGCGCAGGGCCGCGAGAGAGGGAATCGTACTTCTGAAGAATGATGATTCGGTCCTGCCTCTTGTAAAAGGGACTTCATTGGCCCTTTTTGGCAAGGGGTGCGCTGATTATGTCAAAGGCGGTGGAGGAAGCGGCGATGTCTTCATATCCTCCTGCCGGAACATAATTGATGGCCTTGAGGAGAGGGAGAAGGAAGGTGTCATAAGGCTCTTCCATCCTACGATTGATTTCTACCGTGACTATGTCACATCTGAATATGCAGGAGGAGCGAGCCCTGGGCTGGTAAAGGAGCCGGAGCTTGATCCTGCGATGGTGGAAGAGGCCCGATCATTCACGGATACAGCGGTCATAGTGATAAGCCGTTATTCAGGAGAGAACTGGGACAGGATTGCCGAAGGGGCTCCGATATTCTCGACAGAGGAGGGGACTAAGGCGCTTCTTGAGATGCAGGCTGCTGTTTTCGAGCATGGGGACTTCTACCTCAGCGATGCTGAGAGAGCTATGGTCGATAAGGTCGTATCGGCCTTCCCTCGTGTTATCGTGCTGCTGAATACCGGAGGCGTCATGGATGTCTCCTGGATCGCTGATGATCCGCGCATACAGGGAGCGATGCATGTCTTCCAGGGAGGAATGGAGGGAGGCCCTGCCGTTGCTGATATCCTCCTTGGCTATGACTCTCCATCAGGACGCCTTACCGATACATATGCGCGAAGGCTTGAGGACTATCCTTCGACGGACGGCTTCCATGAGAGCCTCGACTACGTCGAGTATAGGGAAGATGTCTATGTGGGATACAGGTACTTCTCTACGATACCTGGAGCCGCGGAAAAGGTGGTCTATCCATTCGGCTATGGCCTTTCATATACCTCGTTCTGCATCGGAAAGACAGAGGGAAGCAATAAGGATCTCGATGTTATCATCTCCGTGGATGTCGAAAACAAGGGAGGCTATGCTGGTCGAGACGTGGTGGAGATCTATGCCGTTCCCCCTGCCGGTCGCATCGGAAAGCCTAAGAGGGTTCTCTGCGGCTTCGGGAAGACAGGAAGGCTTGAGCCCAGAGGAAAGGAAAGCCTGTCTATCTCATTCTCCCTTGCTGACATAGCTACATATGATGAGTATGGGACAATCTCCAAGGACTCATTCATCCTTGAGAAGGGGAAATACTCATTCCTTATCTCGGATGATGGTAGCTCATTCGTTGAGGCTGGCTTCTCCTTTGATCTTGCCGATGATGTGATCGTATCTAAGCATAAGCCATACTGCGCGCCTCATCGTCTCAGCAGGGTGATGGAAGCTGACGGAAGCTGGAAGGAACTGGCGCAGGATGACGCGTCTGGACCTGAGTCAGCTTTCGGGCGGCGTACCCCTGAGGAGATGGATTTCATAAAGCCAGGGATCATGGCTCTTGAGCGGATACCTGAGTCCGTTGAGCTTCCACAGCTTGATGATGTTGCTGATGGTAGGATCAGTGCTGAAGGATTCGTGGATTCCCTCCCTGTCGATGTTCTTATCGATCTCTGCGGAGGGAAGCCCAACCGCGGAGTGGCCAATACCTATGGGATAGGCGGCCATGAGGAGTATGGGATATTCAATCTCCTTACAGCCGATGGCCCTGCCGGTCTCCGCATCCTTCCGAGATGTGGTATAACCACCACAGCCTGGCCTATTGAGACCATGCTTGCATCTACATGGGATACAGCCCTTGTTGGGGAGGTCGGCAATGCCGGAGCCCTTGAGGTCAAGGAGAACAATCTTGGTGTATGGCTCTGTCCTGCGGTGAATATCCACAGGAGCCCGCTCTGCGGCAGGAACTTCGAGTATTACTCTGAGGATCCGCTTCTTTCCGGACTTATCGGAAGCGCATTTGTCAGAGGAGTCCAGCAGAACGGTATAGGGGTCTCGTTGAAGCACTTTGCCTGCAACAATAAGGAAACGAACCGCAAGGATAGTGATTCAAGGGTTTCAGAAAGGGCGTTGAGGGAGATATACCTAAGGCAGTTCGAGATCATAATCCGTGAATCAGATCCGTTCTCGGTGATGTGTTCCTACAACATGCTCAATGGAACGCGGGTATCTGAAAACCACGATCTCCTTACCGGGATACTCCGTGAGGAATGGGGGTATAAGGGTATCGTAGTATCTGACTGGTGGACGCATGGGGAGGATTATCTTGAGCTTCTTGCGGGAGTCAACGTGAAGATGCCGACAAGCTTCTCCGACAGGCTTCACAAGGCCTATGATGATGGGCTCATAACCATGGAGGACCTTAGGCATAATGCGCTTCTGATCATATCGAGGATGATTGGATTGGAGTAAGACAAGGAAAATAGCCGGCGTCTTACCTCGCCGGCTATCCAACTCCTGATATTCCAAGATGTTGTGCTTATTGGTCATGTCGATAAGCAATGCATGAGAACGCGATAAATCATAGATTCCAGTTTTTCAAAACGCGATATTTTATAAATCTTTCACTACATTCCATGCACCATTCTTCTTTGATCCGCTTCGTATGAGGTATCCATTTTCCTTAAGCCAAGCGATGTCTCTGTCGATAGTTCGCTTGGGGATCATGAGAGCTGTACTTATGTCTGCTGCAGTACAGCTGGGATTGTCTTGTATGGTCTGGAGCAAGGCTTTTCGTCTATTTAAGCCATTTAATCCGCCATTTAATTCGCCATTTAATTCGCCAAGGGCGAGCTTGATGTTTTCCGGACGGGATTGGAGTTTCAGCGTGATCATTTCTGGATATATGGAGTAACGAGGTTTTGGGTTTCCATTCTCCTTGCAGAAATCAACGATCTTCTGGATTCCTGAACCAAATCGCTCCACAAGGCCTGCTCGGAAGAATCCTATTGCGATATTAGGATTAAGCTGTCTGGATTCATGAACGGAAAACAGCGTATCTTCTGTCCATCCCGACGGGAATATGCATCTGTTGCTTATCCATAGCTCATATGGTGATACTCTTATGGCGATTGGCTGCGACGACATGTAGTTGTTATGCATTAACGCATTAAGTAGTCCTTCTCGTATTGCTTCTCTAGGATAGGGGAGTGTTTCAACCCTTGTAAGACCATCATAATCAATGGTTGCATACATATACTTAAGTACAAGTAGCTCTTCGATATGTCTTGCAAGCGAAAGAAGCGATCCGTACATCTCATCTTGGAATCTAAGATGGTTATTCTTATCAAAATACCCGATCTTTACGTGAGCCCCAGGAAAGAATAGTTCTGGGTGTGGGTGAAATAGTAAAACAGCAGCTCTTGTCAGTCTCTCATCCTTCAATAAGGAAAGCTTCTTCAAAAGTGATTTCCTGTCGAGTTTCCTGTCATATTCAGTAAGCCTCTTATTCCTTACCCCCTCTTCCTTGAAAATGATGAAGCTTTCTTCGTCCAGATCATCCACTGAGATATTATCTACTATGACATCATCCCAAGAATCCTTGCTCTTCTGCAATATGAATCCAATTAGATTATTCCCTTCTAGGAGCTGATTCGTTGATCCTGATCTGATATAAATCTTACCTTCATAGAATACTGGATGGCTGACTGGTGGAATGACGACTTCGATGTAGTCTTTCCCTTCTTCTGAACCTGCATATACGGATACATAGAGCCCGAGTTTTGATCTGATTGAATTCGGAAGGTTTTCGCTTTCTCCCTTTACATTACGTATGCCGATAAGATTCCCATTATCATCATAGCCAACATAGATCCTGCCGCCATCAGTATTTGCGAATGCGCAGCATGTCTTATATGCATTCTCGTTCCATATGAGCTTATATTCCCGTGTCTGCCCTTCGTTTTCATTCATCAGACTTTATCCATCCTTGTCAATTGATATGATAGCATGGATAATGCAGTGCTTGCTTATAAGGCATGAGAAAACCGGCTTCTAGAGCCGGCCTTAGTCGGGACGACTGGACTCGAACCAGCGATATCCTGCTCCCAAAGCAGGCGCCATAGCCGCTAGGCGACGTCCCGAACATTGCCGAGTATAGGGGAAAGCAGAGGTGTGGTCAATAGTCAGCTGAATGATATAATCACCGCATGAGCGGAAATACATGGAGTGAGGAAGACAGAAGGAGAGGGCTTAAGATAGCAATGCTTCTTTCGGAGCATTATCCCGAGGAGATATCATTCCTGCCGGTCATCTCGCCATTCAGGTTCCTTGTCACGGTGATGCTCTCCGCATCCACCACGGACAGGCAGGCAGAGGCCGCGGCGGAGAGGCTGTTCTCTTCCTTCCCGACTCCTTCTGATATCGCAGCTGCCAGCGAGGATGAGATAGAGGTCCTTATCCATTCCGCAGGGCTTTCACGGTCGAAGGCTAGGAATATACGCAAGGTGGCCTCCTATGTCAGCGAGCATGGGCTGCCTGAGGACGAGGAGGGGCTCGTTCGGCTTCCTGGAGTAGGGGAAAAGACCGCGGCTTGCTATCTCGTCTCCGTCCTGGGCCGCCCCGGCGTCATTGCGGACACCCATTTCGTACGGGTTGCCAAGAGGCTCGGCCTTACAGATACCGATGACAGGATCCGGAGCGCTAGGGAGATAAGGGAACGCTTCGATCCCTCCTTCTGGTCCCGGCTCAGCATGACGGTGAATCTCCATGGCCGGACCGTGTGCTCACCGCGGCCAAGATGCTCTGAGTGCTTCCTCTCCGGAATATGTCCCTCAGCCTTTAAGACGTAATGGTCGACGCTGTATTACCTTGAATGACCTTTCATCACGCTCTATCAGGAGAAGGTCAGATACCTTCACCTCTCCTTCGTTGAAAACATAAGGCGGTGGATCGGGTAACGCTGAGACAAAGAGTCCCGCACCGGGGAAGGCTGAGAGGCGCTCATCGTTGATTGCCAGGACCGATGCCTTCCCATTCCATGATGGTCTTCCCTTGTGGCGGAACACGCCGTTTCCTGCGTCCAGGAAGAAATCTATGGAATCAGGGCCCGGAAGGATCACCGAGGGAGGCATCAGGTAGGCCGTCCAGTCCCCTGTCTCCCTATAGCAGGAAGTCAGGCGACGCCTCCATATGAGCCTGTCATGCTCCGCAAGTGCCAATGCCACGATCCTTTCCATGCAGTGAGTATGGCATGAAACCCCTTGGCGTATAAAGCTATTTACAAAAATCCCCGCATTGGGTATAGTCTCTGAGTTGTGACTGGCATTTGCCATGCTCCTGGCAGGATGCCTCTCCTTTTTGATAATTCAGTATAAGGTGGATGATAACATGGCAAGAAGATGTGAAATCTGCGGCAAGGGGACGATTTCGGGTTCGATTGTACCGCGCAAAGGACAGGCTAAGAAGAAGGGCGGTGTCGGTCAGCATATCGGAGTGACCAAGAAGCGCACATTCAAGCCCAATATCGTATCTGTCAAGGCTCTCATCAATGGCACGCCGAGGACTATCAAGGTCTGCACACGCTGCCTGAGAAGCGGAAAGATCGTTAAGGTCGTATAAGCGACAGAGTCCAGTTAGGAAAGCTCCCTCAGACGGGAGCTTTTTTGCGATATATAAGGAGAGATGATGTCAGGAATCCGAATCCACGCACTCGAGGGCTCGATGCTCTCTTCGAAGCCAGGAATCTCTAAGCTGATGACGATAGCCAGGGAGGGAGATGAAGGCACGCAGGTATTCGTCCTTTCACCCGTCGATTCACCTGAGCTTTCGATGGTGTCGCTGCTAGCTGCGGCCGCGGAGAATGACGAGAGGCTCTGGAGCCGCTTCGAGCGAAGCCAGAACGCCTGGATCGAGACCGTTGATAGCACGCTGTGCGCAGAGGATGCGGAGCGTGTCGACAGCAGCATAAGCGCGTCATTCTCCCAGATCGAGGAGATCCTTGATGCCGTATGGCTTCTCAGGGATGCTCCCGCTGCCGCCACTAAGTACCTTGCGGAGCTTACAAGCTCGTTCATCTCCATGATCCTCGACGCGAGGTTCAGGGAGGAGGGAATCGAGAGCGTGATGATGACGCCGGAGGAGGCCGTGAAGTGCCAGGGATTCCCTTCCGGCGTGGTGTTCGTATCGGGGAATCTCTACTCGGTGCCGAGTTCTGCAGATGCGTCAGGAAAGATAAGGACAGAGGGGGAGAGCGAGTATACCGCGGCCCTTATAGCATCCGCCCACAAGGCTCCTCTCACGTTCTGGAACAGCCGTTCGCTTCTCTGTTCAGCCGCACGCAGGGACGTGCCATCGGCCCATGTCATCAGGAATCTCACCTATGATGAGGCTACCGAGCTTTCCTTCTTCGGCGCTCCGATCATCCATCCACACGCGTTCCAGCCCGCTGCCGCTGCCGGCCTTCCTATATCGCTCCGTTACTGGGGGGATATAGAGAATGAGGGAACGCTCATCACCGCGAAGGGCATAGACAATGATAGCCGCACGACGGTAAAGGCCTTCTCGGTGGTGCGCCATGTGGCGCTGCTGAACGTTGAGGGATCGGGGATGTCCGGCGTGCCGGGTGTCTCATCCCGTCTCTTCACCGCGCTCCGCCGGGAAGGGATCTCCGTGATCCTCATCTCCCAGGCCTCATCCGAGTACTCCATCTGCCTTGCCGTGCCGCAGAAGGAGATCAACGCCGCGGTACGTACGATACGCAAGGAGTTCCAGACCGAGATAGCCGAAGGCGGCATAAAGGGCATAGAGGCAGAGACGGACTCCGCCATCCTCGCCGCGGTCGGCGAGAACATGCCGGGTCGCGTGGGAGTGGCTGGTAAGTTCTTCTCATCGCTTGCCAGGGCAGGCGTCAATATCCGCGCGATAGCCCAGGGATCCAGCGAGAGGAACATCAGCGTGGTGATCAGGAGCGAGGAGAGCGGCAAGGCCCTCAGGGCCCTCCATTCCTCGTTCTTCCTCTCTGCTCAGACGCTTTCGATCGGGCTTTTCGGACCGGGGAACATCGGAGGGACGCTTCTGGACCAGATCGCCGCGGAGAGCGATAGGCTGCGCCGTGAGTTCGATCTCGATATCCGCATAAGAGGAATCGCGACCTCCAAGAGGATGCTGCTCTCCGAGGAGGGAATCGACCTCTCGAAGTGGAGGGAGGAGCTTAAGGAACATGGCGTCGCATACAACGACGAGGTCTTCCTCTCCCATGTGAACGCTTCATATTATCCCCACTCTGTCATCGTGGACTGCACCTCCAGCGAGGCAAGGGCCAAGCAGTATGCATCGCTCATACGCCAGGGCTTCCATATCGTCACGCCGAACAAGAAGGCAGGATCGGGACCATATGAGGAGTATGAGGCGCTGATGGAAGAGTCAAGCCGTACCGGGCGCAAGTTCCTCTATGAGACGACCGTAGGGGCAGGCCTGCCGATCATCTGCACGCTCAAGGACCTCAGGGAAACCGGGGATTCGGTGGAGAAGGTCGAGGGCATGGTCTCCGGAACGCTATGCTGGCTTCTCTCGGAGTACGACGGGACCGTTCCGTTCTCCTCCCTTGTCCTCAAGGCCAAGGAGCTTGGGTACACCGAGCCTGATCCGCGCGATGATCTTTCCGGCATGGATGTCGCCAGGAAGACCGTGATACTCGCCCGTGAGCTTGGATACAGGGTCGAGGTCTCGGAGCTTGCGGTCCAGTCGCTCGTTCCGGAGAGCCTCCGCGATGCGTCGAAGGAGGAGTTCCTGAAGCGGCTTGGAGAGATGGATGAGGAGATGAAGAGGCGCTATGATGATGCCAGGAGCCGTGGAATGAGGCTGCGCTATGTCGGCAAGGTCGAGGATGGCAGATGTTCCGTGTCGCTTTCGGAGTATCCTGAGGATCATCCGTTCTCGCAGGCCAGGGGTACGGATAACGTCATCTCGTTCACCACGCAGCGCTACCATAGCCAGCCGCTGGTCATAAAGGGACCGGGGGCCGGCCCTGAGGTGACAGCTGCCGGTGTCTTTGCCGATATCCTGCGCCTGAGCGCATATCTTGGATCGAAGGTTTAAGGAGGACTCTATGAGGTTCGTTTCTACCAGGGCTAAGGATGGAGAGGGTTTTACCGCTTCCGATGCGATACTTAAGGGGCTCTGCCCGGATGGAGGGCTCTTCATCCCCGCCGAGATGCCATCGTCGCTTCCCGGCTTCACGCTGTCACGTGGCGCATGGTATGCGATGTATACGGCGATCAGGCCGTTCTTCGAAGGCGATGAGCTGGAGGATGATCTTGAGGATATCTGCCGCTCTGCCTTCGACTTTCCCATCGCCTTCCACAGCAATGACGGGAAGGACACGCTTGAGCTGTTCTACGGGCCGACTGCCGCGTTCAAGGACTTCGGCGCTCGCTTCCTCGCTTTCTCCATGGAGAGGCTCCTTGCCAGGCGAGGTGAGGATCTGACGATACTCGTCGCCACCTCAGGGGACACCGGAGGTGCTGTCGCGTCAGCCTTCCATGGCCGTGAGCATCTCTCCGTCAAGGTCCTCTTCCCTAAGGGAAGGGTCGCTGAAAGACAGAGGAGACAGCTTACCGGATGGGATGGCAATGTCTCCAGCTATGAGGTCGAAGGTAGCTTCGACGACTGCCAGAAGATGGTCAAGGATGCCTTTATGGATAGCCGCTACACAGGCCTTTCCAGCGCTAATTCCATCAACCTCGGGCGCCTCCTGCCTCAGTATGCCTACTACGTCTGGGCCTCAAATCTCTACTATGAGCGCTATGGCGTGAAGCCCATCATCATAATCCCCTCCGGCAATGTCGGCAATTCGACAGGCGCCTTCTGGGCGAAGGCCGTTGGGGCTCCGATCGAGCGCATCGTGCTTGCTGTCAATGCCAACAGGACGATTCCCGATTATCTTGAGAGCGGAAGCTATGAACCGAGGCCGTCTGTGGAGACGCTTGCAAACGCCATGGACGTAGGCGCGCCATCCAATATGGAGAGGCTCTTCGCGCTCTTCCCGAGCTATGAGGAGTTCAAGGCGAACGTGTCCTCATGGTCTGTCTCCGATGATGAGATAAGGGCCACAATCAAGGAGGAGTGGGAGGAGAACCGCCATGTGATCTGCCCCCATACCGCCTGTGGCGAGCGGGTTCGCCGCGATCATTTCCCCTCCGATCCCACGATAGTCGTGGCGACCGCGCATCCTGCCAAGTTCGATACGATAGTCGAGCCTCTTATCGGCAAGACCCTTCCGATTCCTCACTCGCTCTATGAGATCATGCATAAGGAATCGCGGTCTAAGGAGATCGCGCCGGACTACAATCTCCTCTTCGAGTGATGCATGGAACCGATAGCCGTCATAAGGGGCACCGTCGTCCACGGTAAGGGCCTTGGCCGTACCGTGGGCATGTATACCGCGAACCTTGCCCCTGAGAAGGAATCCATGATTCCTGCCGACGGTGTCTATGCCTCGATCGTGATGATAGGAAATGAGAAGTATATAGGGGTGACGAACATCGGGCGTCGTCCTACCGTCGATACCGAGGAGCGGCGCACGATCGAGACGAATATCATCGGCTTCTTCCGCGATATCTACGGCGTCCGCATCGAACTGCGCATCATGTGCTTCCTGCGTCCCATACGCAGGATGGAGAGCCTCTTGAAGGTACGTGAGCAGGTTGATGAGGACAGGAAGAGGGCCGTTTCCCTCTTAAATTCTGAGTTGATGAATGATTGATACGCCATAGTGTGCTATCATCAAGGTGCGATGACAGTATAAGCCCGTAATACGGTCGGGCGTCTCTACTGGCTGCCGTAAACAGCCTGCTACGGTCTCCTAAGGAGGACGGATGAAGAATGGCATCGTACTCAGGGGCGACCTTATCTGGACTGAAGACCCCGATCGTTTCAGGTATATTGAAGGCGGCTACCTCTCTATGGAGGGTGGCATCATCAAGGGAGTCTCGGCAGAGCCTCCAAGGGAAGGAACGATCCTCGATTACTCTGGCTCGTTGATAATCCCAGGCTTGTCGGACCTGCATCTGCATGCTCCCCAGTATTCCTATGCCGGGCTCTTCATGGATGAGGAGCTTCTGGAGTGGCTTGAGCATCATACATTCCCGGAAGAGGCTAGGTTTGCCGATACGGGGTATGCGGCCAAGGCCTATGGTGCCTTCGTCTCTGACCTGACGAAGGGCTCTACCACGCGCTTCTCGGCGTTCGCGACGATCCACAGGGAGTCCTCGCTCCTGCTGATGCGCCTCTTGGAGGATGCTGGGCTTTCCGGGTATGTGGGAAAGGTCTCTATGGACCGTAATTCCCCGGAGGAGCTATCTGAGGATACCCATGAGGCGATAGAGGAGGAAATCCGCTTCATTGATGAGGCTTCCTCATTCAGCCGCGTCCGCCCGATAGTCACTCCTCGCTTCATCCCCAGCTGCAGCGATGAGCTGATGGAAGCGCTGGGGAAGATAGCAGGGGAGAGGGATCTTCCGCTGCAGTCCCACCTTGATGAGAATCCTTCAGAGGTCGAGTGGGTACGCGCTCTATGCCCGTGGGCTGATAGCTATGCATCGGCCTATGACCGCTTCTCCGCGCTTGGTCCCCGGACGATAATGGCCCATTGCGTATGGCCGACGGAGAAGGAGATCGGGCTCCTTGCCTCTACAGGTACCTATGTTGCCCATTCTCCATCATCGAACGGCAACCTCTCCTCCGGCATCGCCCCTGTGCGTGCCTTCCTTGAGGAGGGCGTGAACGTTGGCCTTGCCACGGATGTGGCCGGAGGCTCCTCGCTCTCGATGTTCCGCATGATCACCGATTCCATCCAGGTCTCGAAGCTCAGATGGCGCCTTGTCGATGATACAAGGAAGCCATTGCGCTTCCCTGAAGCATTCTATCTTGCTTCCAAGGGTGGTGGCTCGTTCTTCGGTAAGGTGGGATCTTTCGAGCCTGGCTATGATGCTGACATCCTCGTGATCGATGACTGGAAGGGCTCCACGGTGCTTCGCAGCGAGCTGTCGGTACCTGAGAGGCTTGAGTTCTATGCCTACAGGCATCCCGAGGAGTTCATCTCCGCTAAGTTCGTGAAGGGGAGGAGGATCATCTAGGACTTTCTCCTGCCTCTCGCTAGAATAGGGCCATGGAAAGGCTATTCTCCGTGCCGCTCAAGGGCGGTAAGCTGACAGATGTATATAGATGCTCGCTCTCCGAGCTGGAGGGCGAGATCGGATCCTATCCCTCAGCGCTTGCTGTCTTCGATGACAACTCGCTCTCATCGTACGGAAGCGCTCCTTCCTCCTCGATGACCCTTCCTCCGGGAGAGGAGCATAAGGACTGGACCTCTATCGATATGATACTCAAGAATGCCCTCGGCCTTGGGCTTGCCAGAGACTCGATGTTCATCGGGATAGGGGGAGGCGTCATACTCGACATGACGGCGTTCGCCGCATCGATCTATATGCGCGGGGCCCGCTGCATCCTCGTCCCGACGACGCTCCTTTCCGCTGTCGACGCGACCCTCGGGGGAAAGACCGGGATAGACTACGGTGGCGCGAAGAATACCGTGGGGACGTTCTTCCCCGCAGATAAGGTCCTGATCGTCCCTCAGCTTCTCCGCACCCTTCCGGAGAAGGAGTACCGTTCTGGGCTGGGGGAGGTGCTGAAGCACGCGATCCTCTCCTCTGATGACGCTCTCATGCGCTTTCTCATCGATAGCAGGGATAAGGTCCTTGCCCGTGATGAGGAGACGGTGATGGAGATGATCAGGCTCTCGCTTGAGGTGAAGATCTCATATATAACGAGAGACCCGGAGGAGACGAAGGGCATACGGTCCGCGCTCAATCTCGGCCACACCTTCGGCCACGCGCTTGAGGCGCTTTCGGATTACATGGTATCTCACGGGGAGGCCGTGGCATGGGGCGTGCAGAGGGCGCTTGACCTTGGTCGTAGGCTCTCAGTGACGCCTCCTGAGCTTGCGGCGAGGGGACTGGAGCTGTTCTCCCTCTATGGCTACGACGGAAGCTACCGCGTGCCTGAGGAGCTTTTCCCCGGATACATGGACGCAGTAGCCAAGGATAAGAAGAAGAAGGGCGGAGCGGTGCGCTTCATACTAATGGAGGGGCAGGGGAGCCCTGTAGCGATGGCCCTCTCTACCGATGAGGTGAGGAGCGCTGTCGTCTAATCCTCCATATCGAGGGCAGCGGCTATCCTCTGCAGCATCGATAGCGCCTTCTTCCTCAGCGAGGCGTTGTGCTTGGGCAGCGTATCGATAAGCTCCGATAGGGCATAGGCCGTCTCCCTTGCCGCGCCTCCGATCGTGTCCATAGGCATGACGGAGTAGCGCCCCTTCTTCTCCGTAAGGGCGATGAAGCCAAATTCCTTCTTACCCATGGCTATCGGGGTGAATACGGTGTTAAGGAGCGCGTCCAGCTCTCCGAACTGCTTATCCTGCACGCTGTACTTGCCTGTCTTGCGGCTCTTGGCGGGAAAGCCTACGAGCGGGATCAGCGAAAGCTCCTTGTCGATGCGCGAGGCCTTGACCTTGCGCTTGGAGAGGTATGTCCCGATCTTTATGTAGAGCTTGAGGCTATCAGAGCGCGTTGGAAGCGTGCGCAGCTCCTTGAGCGGCACGATATAGGTCTTCTTCCCGCCGATCATCGCAGCATAGCGCTCGATGGAGTCCTCGATCTCATGGGTGCGTGCGTCCTTCCTGTCCTTCCTGCCGCCGGAGGCCTTCAGCGCTGGGATGAGGCCTGGATCGATGGCGCTTATCCACTCCTTCCTCAGCGGAGAGACGGTGCGCGCGTACATCTTGGTCGTCTGCACGATCTCGCCAGCGAGTATGTACTCCGGATTGACGCGGAACCATGCGGAACCTGGATGGATGAGTATCTTGTTCGCCGTGAGCGAGCGGTAGGAGAAGCGGTCGATCTTCATGCAGACATACTGCCTCAGGCCGGATGTCAGGCAGGAGAAGTACTCCGCGGTATTGTGTCCTTCCGAGACAGGTATCCCCATATCCGAGACGATCTGTGCGAGCTGGTCCTTTATATGGACGATCTCCTCCATCGACTCGAAGTCGAGGAAATGGCTCCTGCAGTAGGCCTCGCGGTCCTTCCTCGTCGGGATATCGCGATAGCGGCGGTAGAGCGTCTGCATCGTCATGAAGTCCCCGTATACCTTGTCTGCCATCGCCTGATGGGAGTCCCTTGCCTGCAGCTCCTCTCCAGGAGGCAGGATGTATGGGGTCTTCGCGGAAAGGAACGCTACCGCCGTCAGCACGTCAGACATCACGTCTGGGTAGTTGAGGATCGCCTCCACGATGACGCGGGAGAGACGGGGTAGGAGGGGAAACTGTATCATCATCTCTCCGATATTGGTGAGGTGATGGTCCTTCTCTATCGCTCCTATGAGCATCAGGGTCTCCTCTGCTGATGCGAGCGCGCTCTTCTTCGGCGGGGTGATGAACGGGAAGGAGTCGGTGTTGTATATCTCCAGCTCGCTCATGCGCAGCACGACCTCTGCAAGGTCTGAGTGGAGTATCTCCTCCTCGGAGTATTCCGGCCTATGCTCATAGTTCGTCTCGCTGTATAGCCTCCAGCACTCCCCGGGAGCGGTCCTTCCGGCCCTTCCCTTCCTCTGGTCGGCTGATGCGCGGGAGATGGGCATAGGCAGGAGAGCAGAGGTGAAGTTGCGTTGGTTGTATATGTTGATCTTGGCGATGCCGGAGTCGATCACGGTGCGTATGCCGTCTATCGTGAGGGAGGTCTCCGCGATGTTGGTGGAGATGACGACCTTCATCTTCCCCTCTCCGGTGGGAGTGAACACCCGCTCCTGCTCCTCCTTGGAGAGCCTGCCATAGAGGGGATATATCTCAAGCCTCTGCGCGAATGGCGCGAGTGAGAGGAAGGATATGCAGTTCTTTATGTCTATCTCCCCAGGGAGGAATATGAGGACATCGCCCTTATCCTCCTCAAGCGCCTGCCAGACGCGCATCTGGATCTTCTGGTAGTAGTAATCCTCTGTATCGCGGGAGAGGATGGCCGGATCGTAATGGACGGTCACAGGGAAGGGGCGGCTGTCGATGGAGATGATCGGTGCCGAGTCGAAGAAGGCGGAGAAGGAGGCGGCGTTGATCGTCGCCGAGCTGATGATGATCCTCAGATCCTTCCTTATCTCGGATATCTCCTTTAAGAGTCCAAGTATGAAGTCTATGTTGAGGCTCCTCTCGTGGGCCTCGTCGACCATGATCACCGAGTAGCGTGAGAGCGTCTTGTCGAGCTTCACCTCCTGCAGGAGGATGCCGTCGGTCATGATCTTGATCCTGGTATCCTTCGTGGAGGTGTCGTTGAAGCGCATCTTGTATGCGCAGTACGATCCCTCGTCCCCGATCTGCCGCTTGATGAACTCGGAGACCGAGAGCGCCGCTATGCGCCTAGGCTGGGTGATGCCGATGATGCCGTCCCTGTCGTATCCCGCCTCGCGGAGGATAAGGGGGATCTGGGTCGTCTTCCCTGATCCCGTGGGGCTTTCGACGATTATCGTCTGGTTCTTCTCAAGCGCGTCCAGTATATCCTGGCGATGGCGGTAGACGGGGAGTGAGGTGAAATCAACCAAGGCGTATTCCTTCCGCGATCTCCTCTATCGTCTCGCCTTCCTTCGTCTCCCTCGTCCTCAGGTCCTTGAGCTGAAGCGAGGGGGAGAGGGTGAGCATATATGGGATCGCCTTCATCTCTGCATAGCTGTATATCTTCTTCATCTTCGCGTCGGGCTGGAGGTAGATATCGGTCCTGATACCCCTGTTCCTGAGCGCTTCGGCGCTTTTCACTGCCTTCTCTGAGTCATCCGATCCATAGACGATGAGGACATCGGCTGAGGATGCGTTCGACAAAAGCGGGCTTCCCAGTTCCTCAAGTCCTGCCATGAGCCTGTCCAGTCCTATCGATGAGCCGACTCCTGGGAGCCTCTCCTTCGTGTAGAGCGACGCGAGGTCATTGTAGCGTCCGCCTGAGCATACGGAGCCGAGTGAAGGTATCTTATCCAGGAAGGTCTCATAGACGATTCCCGTGTAGTAATCGAGTCCTCGGGTTATGGATGGGTCGAAGACGAAGGAGGATGCGATGCCGCTCGCGGATAGAAGCGAGTAGATCTTCCTCATCCTCTCGGAGGATTCGTTCTCGCCGCCGCATAGCCTTACCAGCTCATCGAGCGTCTCGGTGAAGGAGCGTCCCTCTCCCGCGGTGATGTAGCTGATGATATCGTTCGAGGCGTCCTCGCTCTTCGTTATCTCCAGAAGCATGGCCTTGACCTCATCCTCTCCGATCTTGCGAAGCTTATCGACGGCGCGGAGGATCTCTACCGACTCATCCTTGACGCCGAGGCGCTCCAGGAAGGAGCTGAAGAGGCCGCGGTGCGAGATATGGAAGGTGTAGTCCTCGATTCCCAGCGTCGCGAAGGAACGGTGCATCATCGAGAGTATCTCATAGTCGGATTCCGCGTTATCCGCGCCGACGAGGTCGAAGTCGCACTGGACGAACTCCCTGTAGCGTCCCTTCTGCGGATTCTCGCCACGCCATACCTTGTTGATATGATAGCGCTTGAACGGTATGCCGACCTCATCATGGTGGGCGGCGAGGAAGCGCGCGAACGGAACCGTGAGGTCAAAGCGCATCGCCACGTCCCGTCCTCCGTTGTCCTGGAAGCGGAATATCTGCTTGTCCGTCTCTCCGCCGCCCTTTCCCAGAAGCACCTTCGTGTACTCAAGCACCGGAGTGTCTATAGGTACGAATCCATATGAGGAGAAAACATCCTCAAGCTTCCTTATTATCCTCTTCTTGGGTATCTCATCCTTGGGAAGGCTATCCCTGAACCCCTTAAGAACTACTGGTTCGATCATAGCCTGATGATACCGTAACTCGCTCTTGGGGTCTATATGATCGATCAGCCTTCCAAGCGCCATGCTTATGGGGTATCATCAGGATGTGTTCAATGTCTTGGATAGGATGGAGAAGGAGAGCGCGAAGGATTATGTCCTCCGTGTCATGATCGAGAATATCATCGACTGCAGCCTGGAGCCTGGCGTGAAGATCGAGGAGGAGGAGCTTCTCTCCGTCCTCGGCGTCAGCCGCACGCCGTTCAGGGAGGCCGAGCTTGAGCTGCAGAGCCGGAAGCTCCTGGAGATACGTCCGAAGCGCGGTACGTATGTCTCCCTGATCGATATCCATCTTGTCGAGGAGGTGAGGCACCTGAGGAGCGTGCTTGAGAGCGAGCTTGCCCGTATCGCGTGCAGCGTCTTCACCCACGATGATATCAACGCGCTATATGAGAACCTCCTTCTATGGCGCATGTATATCGAGAAGAAGGATGAGAGGCGCATCCTGAAGTACGACAAGGCGTTCCATTCCGTCTTCTACAAGGCTGCGGGGCTTGGATTCTGGTATGAGCTTTCCGAGCGCTATGCCCCGCTCTTCGACAGGACCACCATATTGAGCCTGCGCGTACGCACGATGGACAGGATCATCTCTGACCATGAGCGCCTTATCCATGCGATAGAGGCCCATGATGAGGAAGAGGCCGCATCGATAGCGAAGAGGCATATGGAGCGGTACTTCGAGAATATCCCTGATATCATCTCCGCCTATCCCGATTATTTCATCAGGTGATTTCCACCGCATCCCGTGATGAGGTTGACAGCCGCGAATTGAAATATACAATATAGGCTGAAATATATAACAGGAGGGCATGTGCTATACTATACGGATGTGGCCATCATCGGAGGAGGGGTCGTCGGCAGCGCCATCGCGAGGGAGCTTTCGCGCTATGATATCTCCATCTCCGTCATAGAGAGGAATCCTGATGTCGTCTGCGAGACCAGCGGCCGTAATTCCGCTGTCGTCCATGGCGGCTTCGCCTATGATACCGGGACGCTGAAGGCTAGGCTCTGCGTCGAGGGAAACCAGATGATGGATACCCTGTCTGAGGAGCTGGGATTCTCATTCATCCGCTGTGGCAAGGTCCTGGTCGGCAATACCGATGAGGATATGGCGCAGCTCGAGCGGACGATGGCGCAGGGCTTCAGCAATGGAGCTACGGGGCTTGAGATCATCGATGGCGCCAGGCTCCATGAGCTTGTGCCCGCGGTCAACGGGAAGTTCGCGCTCTTCTCCTCGAGATCCGGCATCCTCGATCCATTCCTCTTCACGATAGGCCTTGCGGAAAATGCCGCAGAGAATGGCGTGAGATACTACCTTGAGCATGATGTGGAGCGTATCGAGCGTAAGGA
>CASFZR010000024.1 GCA_949299185.1 uncultured Spirochaetales bacterium | reverse complement strand
TATCGTGACGCCATGCTCCCTCGCCTGGCGCCTCAGCGCGAGGCGGAAGCAGGAGAGGAACGACTCCATGTCCGTCATATCCAGCGGGCTGAAGTCGAAGTGGAGGACAGGATATCTCTCGAAGGAGTAATCCGTCCTCTCCGCTATGTATAGTCCCTCGAAGAGATCCATCCTCCCATCGAAGAGCGCGTGGAGCGTCGAGCAGAAGAGGGACTTGCCGTAGCGCCTCGGGCGCGAGATGAAGAAGAAGTTTCTCCTCGGGTCCTTCACAAGGCTGTAAGCGTACATCGTCTTGTCGACATAGAGCGCATCAAGCTCTATGAATTCCTTGAATGAGGACTGCGTCGTCGTGATCTCTCTCATATCATCGGCATTATAGCACATGGGCGTATATCTCCTTTTCCCTATATACGCCCTGACCCCTCTTTTCTGCCAACTGATGGAAGGGAGAGAGCCTTTACACCCTCTCCCTTATCGCGGTCATATTACCTGGTTCGTGAGTTCCTTGCCCTCCTCGAATTCCCTTATATTCCCCAGCGTCGTCTGGCTTATGGCCATCAATGCCTCCCTGGTCAGGTATCCCTGATGGGATGTGATGATGACATTGGGCAGGCTTATCAGGCGGGCAAGGGTATCATCCTCTATGCCCTCATTGCTCTGGTCGGTATAGAAGATACCGGCCTCCTCCTCATATACATCAAGGGCGGCTCCTCCGAGCTTCTTTTCCTTCAATGCCTCAAGAAGTGCCTCCGAATCGATCAAGGCACCGCGCGAGGTGTTTATCAGGTATGCAGTATCCTTCATGTCATCGATCGTCCGCGCGTTGATAAGATGGCGGTTATCATTAGTCAGCGGGCAGTAGAGGCTCACCACATCCGATGTCTTGAGAAGAGTGTCAAGATCGGTATACTCCACTCCCTCAATCGGGGCTGGATACGGATCATAGGCAAGCACCTTCATGCCGAACCCCTTGGCTATGTCTATCGCGGCACGCCCTATCTTTCCCGTACCGACGATACCCATCGTCTTTCCATAGAGATCGATACCGACGAGGCCTGAGAGCGAGAAGTTGAACTCGCGTGTCCTCACATACGCGTGCGTCAGCTTCCTTATAAGCGCCAAGAGCAGCGCGAATGAATGCTCTGCGACTGCATGGGGGCTGTAGGCAGGCACCCTTACCACGGGGATGCCAAGAGAGGCGGCATAGCGGTAATCGGTATTGTTGAAACCGGCGCTGCGGAGGGCGATCAGGCGCACCCCGCACTCCTTGAGGATATCTATGACTTCCCTATCGACGGTGCAGTTGACGAATGGGCAGACAACGTCCGCGCCCTTGGCAAGTACCGCGGTATGATGGTTCAGAGCCGGCTCAAGATAAAGGATATCATATCCATGATCCTTGTTGGCCTCATCAAAGAACGTACGATCGTAAGGCTTTGCATCAAAAAGAGCTATTTTCATATCTGGCTCCTCCTTACACAGAAGGTAACACCGCAGTTAGCAATAGGCAAACATTTCCTCATAGCCTAGGAGAAACGCCAGATCATCAAGGCCATTGTTGTACGGAATCATACGATTGATGCCCCGTCATGCCTATGCCGGTAATCCTGCCCTGCCTCGCCAGCCCTTGTTGACCAAGCTCACCCATTTACCCCATAATCGCAGGCGACGGAAGCCTTCGGTGCATTGAAAATGGTGCGGCGATGTCCTGCTATCCGGAATCAAGAAAGACATTCGGAGATAAGGACAATGCCAGAGACGAAGGATAAGGGCTTCGGACAATACGTCGTGTCCGTGCTTAACGGTATGGCTCAGGGACTATTCTCTTCCCTGATAATCGGACTGATCATCAAGCAGATAGGAACATATGCCGGTCTTGCGTGGCTCGAGGCCTTCGGGCAGACTGCGCAGTACCTGACAGGGCCTGCGATAGGCATAGGAGTGGCATGGAGCATAGGAGCGAAGGGGCTCGCGCTCTTCGCCGCAGCCACTGCAGGAGCAATAGGAGCCGGTACGGTGACGATCGCGGAGACTGGAGCCGCGATGATAGCCTCAGGAGAGCCGCTGGGAGCGTGCATCGCGGCGCTTATCGGAGCGCTTGCCGGCAAGTGGATCACAGGGCGCACAAAGGCCGACATAATCCTCGTGCCCCTTACTGTCATCCTCATCGGAGGACTTACAGGCCTCTTCATCTCCCCTGCCGTCTCAGCGCTTATGGCAGCCATCGGGGCCTTCATCAACAGCCTCACCATGCTCTATCCCCTGCCGATGGGAATACTCGTCTCGGTGGTCGTGGGCATGGTCCTCACCCTTCCGATAAGCTCCGCCGCCATCTGCATATCACTGGGGCTCTCAGGGCTTGCCGCGGGAGCCGCCTGCGCAGGCTGCGCGGCCCAGATGATAGGATTCGCCGTGATGAGCTTTCCCGAGAACGGCATCGGAGGACTCATCAGCCAAGGACTCGGCACCTCGATGCTCCAGATACCGAACATCTGGAAGAACTGGAGGATATGGATACCGCCGACGGCCGCCAGCGCCATCACCGGTCCTATATCCACATGCCTGCTGAAGATGACGAACAACGCAGCAGGGGCCGGAATGGGTACGAGCGGACTCGTGGGCCAGTTCAATGCCGTTGCCGTGATGGGCGCATCATCGCTTCCAGCGATCGCCCTCGTGCATTTCATCCTCCCTGCGCTCCTCACGGTGCTCATAGCCATCCCCATGCGGAAGAGAGGCTGGATAGGCGAAGGAGACCTGAAGCTCCCAGACTGATACTCTCGATTCTGTTTGACTTCTCACCTTCGGGACCTTAACATTTCCTTAATAAAAGCTTGTTTTGTGTTCAAAAGGAGGATTCAGATGAGCGTCAGTACCAAGGATATCAGGAACGTGGCCATCATCGGCCATAACGGTACGGGAAAGACGAACCTCATAGAGCAGATGCTTTATTACGGTGGCGTTCTTTCCCGTCCTGAGACAGTAGACAGCGGTAAGACGGTGAGCGACTACACCGAGGAGGAGATCCAGAGGAAGATGTCCGTCCATTCCACGCTCTCATCAATGGAGTGGGATGGGAAGATGATCAACGTCCTCGATACTCCGGGAACAGGTGACTTCATCGGCGAGGCCATAAGCGCGTTCAGGGCAACCGAGGCGGCGCTGATGGTCGTAGATGGAAGGGAAGGCGCTCAGATAGAGACCATCAAGCTCTGGAGAAGGCTTGATGAGAGAAACAAGCCAAGGGCCATATTCATCAACAAGATGGATAAGGAAAGGGCCAGCTTCCGCCACGTCATAGATTCGCTCGTGGAGGAGTTCGGGGCTCACTTCGTCCCAGTCGTGATGGCGCTGGGAGAGGCGGAGGAGTTCCACGGGGTCATAAACCTCATCGAGAACCAGGCATATGAGTGCCATGAGGGCGGCAAGGAGACCCCGATGCCGATACCGGAGAAATACGCAGCGGTCGTCGAGGATTTCCGCGCGAGGCTGATAGAGAACGCAGCCGAGGGAACGGACGAGCTGATAGAGAAATACTTTGAGGAAGGCACGCTTGAGCCGGATGATATCAGGCATGGACTTGCAGTCGGAATGAGGGAGAACAGGGTCGTTCCGGTGTTCTGCGGAGCGACCGATAAGGGAGCAGGCATCACTTCCCTCCTGAACTTCATCAAGAACAACTTTCCATGGCCGCTCGGAATCGAGGAGTACATCATCGGACACGAGGGTGAGGAGACGACGCTTGAGGTCGATCCGGAAAAGCCCTTCTCCGCATACTGCTTCAAGACCACGATCGACCAGTTCTCCGGCAAGATGAGCTTCATCAAGATCGTCACCGGCGTCCTTACCCCTGAGACCGATATCTATAACAATGAGATCGGCAAGAAGGCTAAGCCAGGCAAGCTCTACAGGGCGGTGGGAAAGAAGCTCATAGAGACCGATTCCCTCGCTGCAGGAGACATAGGAATAATAACCAAGTGCGATATCGCATACACCAACGCCACGTTCGTAGCAGGACCGGAGTACAAGAGGCGCTTCCGCCCGCTGAAGATGCCTCAGCCGATCTACCAGCTTGCTATCAGCGCGGAGGATAAGAAGAGCGAGGACAAGATGAACGATGCCCTCCATCGCGTGGCCGAGGAGGATCTCACGTTCCAGGTCTCATACAATGAGGAGACGAAGGAATCGATCATCGGCGGCATGGGCGAGCTTCACATCGGCATGATCCTCGACAAGATACGCGACAAGCAGAAGATCGCGATAAACACCAGGACGCCGAAGATCGCCTATCGTGAGACGATCACCAAGCCGTCAGGACTTGCCGAGTACACACACAAGAAGCAGTCAGGCGGACACGGGCAGTTCGGAAAGGTCGTTATCGAGATCGCCCCGATCGAGAGAGGCAAGTACTATGAGTTCACCAACGCCGTAAAGGGCGGTGCCGTCTCCAAGGGCTATGTGCCTGGAATCGAGAAAGGCATCCATGAGGCGATGGAGGAAGGCTATCTCGCAGGCTACCCCCTCGTGGATATCGGCGTGACACTCCTCGACGGAAAGGAGCATCCCGTAGACTCCTCCGAGATGGCGTTCAAGCTCGCGGCGAAGGGTGCCATGCAGGCAGCGCTCGCGAAGGCTGGCGTCGTGCTTCTGGAGCCGTTCATGAAGCTGGAGGTATTCATCGATGACGAGTATCTCGGCGCGATACTCTCAGACCTCTCCTCCAAGCGCGGCCGCGTCCTCGGTCAGGAGGAGAAGGGCCATGTCGTGGCGGTCAAGGCCGAGGTGCCGATGGCAGAGCTCCGCAACTACGCGATCGACCTCAAGAGCATGACGAGCGGCACAGGCTCGTTCGAGCTTGAGTTCGACCACTATGAGCAGCTTAACGGCAAGCTCGCAGATGACGTGGTCGCGGAAGCGAAGAGAGAGAAGGAGAACGCATGATGATCCCAGGGCCTCCAGATGGGGGCCCTTGCTTTTTCATAAAGGAGGAATGATGAAGGCAGAGATCAAGCTCAGAAGCGGTGCGACGCTCAGAAGCACCTGGATCGTCGATGATGAGGGCATCAGGCCCAAGTCTGGAGCTAATGACTACAATACATGGAGATTCTCAAACGGGGAGGTAAAGCCATCCGCTGGCATAACACCATATAACACATTCCTGCTCTCCCCTGATCAGATCACGAGCAAGGAAGGCGCGACCGACCGCAACACCATCGTGATAGACGGACAGGAGGTCAAGCCGAAGGCAAAGGCGACGGAGAAGAACACCTGGCTGGCATCAGGCGGCATCTTCGCACCGGCAGAAGGTGCCGATGACTCCAACACCTGGGAGTACCCAGAAGGCCTCGATCCATCGATCGTGGCGTTCACCGTGCTTATAGCAAATGAGATGAAGTGATCATAGGCCCCATGACGGGGCCTAATCCTATTGCCTTTCCAGCCAGATCTCACTGATGGTGTACTCCTTCTCCATGCCCTTGCGCTCGAACTTGGTCACGGGGCGCCACGCCACCGGAGGAGCGAAGGTACCGAACGGATTGCTGAGCAGCGGCTCGGACGCCGCGGTCTCAACGACCTCCTCAGCGTACTCCTCCCAGTCAGTCACCATGTAGATATACCCACCCTTGCGAAGCTTCGTGGCCAGGAGGTGCAGGAACGGAAGCTGCATCAGCCTCCTCTTATGATGCCTCTTCTTCGGCCAGGGATCGGGGAAGAAGATATGGAAGCCCTCCACGGAGCCATCTGCTATCATGCTATCAAGCACCTCCACGGCGTCAAAGCGGATGATCCTGACATTGTCCATATCATCATCGCCGATGGCCTTGAGCGTCTTCACGAAGCCCTGCAGGAAGACCTCGATGCCTATATAGTTGAACTCAGGGCGCCTAACGGCCATCTCCCTGAGAGTGTCTCCCATGCCGAAGCCTATCTCTATGATCACAGGACGCGGCGTGGGAAAGAGCGTGGAGTAGTCCAGAGGAGCATCGCGGAAGAAGAAGCCGTAGCGCGGCATGTATCGCCTGACGGTCTCCCTCTCCTTATCGGTAAGGACGTTATTACGTAGCACATAGCTCTTTATCTTCCTCTCCTTACCCTCTCTTGTCTCGATCTTCCCTAGTCCCTGGAATAGCTCTTCGTCTGTCACAGAAGCCTCCTAAGCTGCTCGAGGATGAATAGCGCCTTGTCCTTCAGTGATACGGCGCTCGTCTGCATCCTCATCTTATCCATATGCCTTGAATCCATCTGCACCTTGCCATCTGCCAGGCGCAGCAATGATATAACGCGATCGGGGTTGAGCGCGGAGAGCCGCGAGAACTCGATCTCGACGACGCCTCCCCTCTCCGAGAGGTGGTATATCGAGAGACGGCGGCAGATGATCTTTATCTCCGCGATGCAGAAGAGGTTATCAACCTCCTCGCCCATCGCCCCGTATCTGTTCTCAAGCTCGGCGCGCAGTCCCTCAAGCTGCCCTTCGGTACGCACCGACGCGATCTTCTTGTAGGCCTCGAACTTCATGGCAGGATCGGGGATGTAGCTATCAGGGATGAAGCCCGAATAATCAAGCTCGAGAAGCACATCCTCCTCCTTCTCCTCCCCGCTCGAGGTGAGGCGGTCGATCTCATCCTCCAGAAGGCGCATGTACATATCGAGGCCGACAGCCTCAAGATGCCCCGACTGCTCGCGTCCGAGGATATTCCCCGCGCCCCTGATCTCCATGTCCTTCATCGCGACCTTGAAGCCAGAGCCGAGCGCGGTGTTCTCGGAAAGGACGCGCAGGCGCCGTATCGCATCATCATTAAGCTCCGAACGGTCCTTATAGAGAAGATAGCAGTAGGCCTGCCTGTCCGAGCGCCCCACCCTTCCACGGAGCTGATAGAGCTGCGAGAGGCCGAAGCGGTCGGCATTGTCGATGATTATCGTGTTGACGTTCGGTATATCTATGCCGTTCTCGATGATCGTCGTGGAGACAAGCACCTGTATGCCCTCGTAGACGAAGCGGTGCATTATATCCTCAAGCTCCTCCGCCTCCATCTGCCCATGGGCGTATTCCACGATGGCGTACTTGACCGAGGAGCGTATCATCTGCGCCACGTCCTCAAGGTCATCTATGCGGTTATGGAGGTAGAATACCTGTCCACCGCGCTCAAGCTCGTTCCTGATGGCCTCCGCAACGAGGGGAACCGAGAACTGCCCTATCGTGGTCTCTATAGGCTGCCTCTCGCGAGGCGCCGTGGTAAGCAGGGACATATCGCGGACCTTCAGGAGCGACATGTAGAGCGTACGCGGTATGGGCGTCGCGGAGAGCGTCAGAGAATCCACGTTCGTCTTCAGCTGCTTGATCCGCTCCTTATCCTTGACGCCGAAGCGCTGCTCCTCATCGACGATAAGCAGTCCCAGATCCTTGAAGCGGACGTTCTTCTGCAGGATCTTGTGAGTGCCGAAGAGGACATCCACGCTCCCTTCCTCGACGCCCTGAAGCACCTTGCGCTGATCACGGGCGCTGACGAAGCGAGAGAGTATGCCGGCAGTGACCGGGAACGATCCAAGGCGGCGGCGGAAGTTGTTGAAGTGCTGCTCGGCAAGGATCACGGTCGGGGCGAGGAAGGCCACCTGCTTGCCGCTCATCACGGCCTTGAAGGCCGCGCGGAAGGCGATCTCCGTCTTGCCATAGCCCACGTCACCGCAGACAAGGCGATCCATGACCTTATCGCTCTCCATATCGCGCTTGATCTCATCGATGCACCTAAGCTGGTCGGGAGTCTCGGAGAACGGGAACGCCGCCTCGAACTGTATCTGCCAGTCCTTATCCTTATCGAAGGGATAGCCGCGTGAAGCCTGTCTCTGGGCATAGAGATGCACAAGCTCCTGGGCAAGCTCCTGGGCGTTCTTGAGCGCCTTCTCCTTCTTCTTCGTCCAGCCCTGAGAGCCAAGGGCATCGAGCTTCGGAGGTCGTCCATCGTTGCCGATGTACTTCTCCACGAGGTCTGCCTGCTCTATCGGGACATAGAGGAACTCATCGTTGGCGTAGCGTATCTTTATGTAGTCGCGCTCGGTACGGCTCGACCTGACGCGGTCGATCTTAACGAAGCGTCCGATACCGTAGTTGACGTGAACGACGTAATCCCCTTCCTTAAGCTCCACGAAGGAGTCGAGGGGGGAAGAGACGGTCTCTACGATGCTCTTGGAACGCGACTTGCGCCGGCCGAAGATCTCCCCGTCAAGCACTACCATCAGGGATATGGCCTCGATCTGGAAGCCAGAGGAGACCTCGGCTATCCCGATATCCACGGCGAAGTCACCCAAGACGTTCTCAAGCCTCTCCTTCTGCACCTCCGACGGCGCCATGACCACGACGCGCCAGCCGTTCTTCAAGAGTCCCGTGAGATCATCCTTGAAGTACTTTACGTTGCCGAAATACGAACGGGACGGAGAGACTGCGAAGTGAAGATACTCCGGAGAGGAGATATCGTGGATGAGGAAGGCGGAACGGAGGGAATCGGAAAAGCCCTCCCAGGGGAAGAGAAGCCTCTCCGGCAGCGTTGCCTTCTCATCCTCCTTGTAAGCCTCGCGGAACCTCGCCTTGGCCTCATTCTGCATCGCGCGCCATGACGTGCCTATCCTCTCCATGCCGGCGAGGATGAAGTAGTCATCAGGAGCGATATAGCTCTCCATCGTTGTCATGAGGGGGCTCTCGCTTCCGGATATCATCGGGATATCCACGCGGGAGAACTCCTTATGGGCCTTCTGCGTCATCGGGTCAAATGATGCCATGCGCTCGATGCTGTCCCAGTCGGCATAGAGCCTCACAGGCTCCTCAGCGGAGAACGGGAAGATATCCATGACCTCGCCGCGGATGGAGAACGACCCCATCTCGAAGCATGAGGAGGAACGGAAGTAGCCTGCTTCCGCAAGCTCCGTAGCAAGCTTCTCAGGCTCGAACGGATCACCCTTGCGTATCCTGATGGTGAGACGGTCCAGGGAATCGGGAGAGACGACAGGGGAGACGAATGACCGAAGGGAGGCGATGATGATCCCTTCCTTGAGGGACCGGATAGCGTCAAGGGCCTTCTTCTGGGCGTACTCCGATGATGAGGAGGTATAGGCCGAGTAGAGCTGCTTGCCGCTTGAAGGCAGAAGCACCGCGTCCTCGCTATCGAGATCGCCGTAGAGCGAGGATGCCGTCTCATCCGTGGCGGTTATGACGAAGACCCGGCCCTTCCTACGCTTCTGCACGATCCTCACCGCGGTGGAAAGCGGATAGAGATCGAGGCCATCGGCACGGACGACGCCGCCCCTTCCCTTCTGGAAGAGGGAGGGTCCCATCACGCTCTCGATATATCCTGAGACAAGCCTATCTATGCTCCTGTCCACTCGTCCGAATATAAATGATATGGACAAAGGTATCAACAAGCATCGGCGCCCGCGTCTGTTGATTGATACCCTGCCAGAAGATAGAATGGACAGCATGAATCTGGACCCGGAGAAGCTTGACGCGGTCGCGGCGGCCGTACGCGATGCAGGACGATACGCATATGAGAGGCAGGGAGCTGTCAGGCGCACCTTCAAGAAGGACGGCTCGGTACTGACCGATGTCGATATGGCCATAAGCCATAGCCTGATATCCAGGATCCACGACCTCTTCCCAGGTGCCGCGGTGATCAGCGAGGAAGAGGAGACGAATGCCTCAAGGGACGCGGAATGGACATTCATCCTCGATCCGGTGGATGGCACGGACGTCTATTCGCAGGGGCTGCCGTCATTCGCGGTATCGCTGGGCGTGCTTGATAGCGAGCGCCGTCCGGTCGGAGCCTACATATCCGCACCCCGCTTCGGCATCGCCACGGAGGAGATGATGGTGCGCCTCGACCCAGGGAGGAGGCCGATGCTGAACGGCAAGGAGATCGTCCTCTCGGGAGACAAGGACCGCATCGAGGAGATCACCATGAGCTCAAAGGCCTTCAGATACCTCGACTTCTCCCGCTATACGGGAAAGATAAGGGTCCTGGGCTCATCTATCCTTCATCTCCTCGCGCCTGCTCTCTTCTCCTCGATAGAGGGCTGCATAACCCTATCATGCTATGTATGGGACATGGCTTCATCCCATGCGGTGATCCGCAGCCTGGGAATGGACGCGGTGTTCTACGATGGCTCTCCTGTTGAATACGATGACGCGTTCCTGATCGAGAAGAAGGCGCTGAAGGCCCCGCTCTATGCCGGAAGCGATAAGGCCAGGGAGGAACTCAGGAGGATGCTTCCACCCCTTCGATGACGGCATCGGCGATGGAGAAGGCCTCCATGACGCTGTCAAGGAACTCATCACGCACCGTGATGATCAGATCCACATCGCGCTCCGCAAGCACCTTCAGGGCCGGGGCAAAGCCACCGCCGCCGCACTCAAGGCGGCCTACCTCATCGATGATGATAACCCCCTGATCAAGGGAAAGGAGATGTTCATTGGCCATGTCGAAGACAGCCTGATCATAGCTCCAGCGCCCGATGCGGCAGGGGTATATGGGAAGGGCGGACATCAAAGGCCACTCTCGTCCTCTCTCCACCGAGCGGAGGACGTAGCCATCGGGAACAGACACGGTCAGGAAGCCGGAGGCTCCATGGCGGTAAGCCGCGGCGCGGGTCGTCTTGCCAGTCCCCTTCCCTCCCGTTATGATCCTACAGCTCCTCATCGAGGAATGCCTCCAGAGCCTCATACGCCTTATGGCTGTCCTCTCTCCTGATGACGAACGTCAGCACGTTCATCGTCGATACGATCTCGATTATGTTTATGTTCTCCCAGGCAAGCTTGCGTACCGCCAGATAGAGTATGCCGGGCGTCTGCAGGAAATCGCCATGGAAGACGATCGTAAGGGCAACGAGGTCGGAGTAGCGATGCACGATCCTCTGCCCCTTGGTAAGCTCATCGACCGTATCACGGTGGTTCTCGCTCACTGCAAGGGTGATCTCATGGGAGCCGAGGGTGATGTTCAGGAAGTCCCCCTGATCGGGACGTACGATATCATATAGCTCCGAGAGGCGCGGTATGAAGGAGTCATCGCGGGAGAAGTTGACGTCATAGATATTGGTCTTCATCTGTATCTCATAGTCTATGCGTCCCTTGACAGCTCCCTTCTCAGCCTCCTTCAGCTCCTCGGCATAGCGCCTGATGGCCATGACAACAGCGGCGGTATTGACGCTCTCACCATACAGCGCCTCCACCTTGGGCTGTATCGACTTGGCGAGGTTCGAGAAGGATATCACATCCTGGATCAGCATCTCGGAGATGAACGGGCTGCGGTTTATGATCGTCTTTACGGCTGCTGCTACTGAGGCCATGCGTACTCCTATGTTATTAATCTAACGTATTGTTATCTTTATAACACATATGACCGAGAAAGAACAATAAGGAAGGAAAAGGAGGCAGGGAGAGGAAAATATGCGCCTTCACGATATTTCCCTGTAATTCCCCACACTGTTGTGGTAACATCCTTCTATGCACTGCCCTAGATGTGGAATGGATAACGACAAGGTACTGGAATCGAGATCGAACAAGGATGGAACGGCTATCAGGAGACGGCGTGAGTGCCTTGAGTGCGGACACCGCTTCACGAGCTACGAGCGCATAGAGGAGAAGCCGATCATGGTCATCAAGAAGGATGGCCGCCATCAGCCCTTCGATATCGGCAAGGTAGAGAGAGGCATCAGGCAGTGCACGGAGAAGCTCGCCATCTCCCAGGATGAAATCGACCGCATCCTGAAGAACATCGAGGACAGCGTGTACCGCATCGCTGGAAGCAGGAACACGATCACCAGCCAGGAGGTCGGAGAGGAGACGCTGAGGCAGCTTTACCCCGTATCGCGCGTGGCATATGTCCGCTTCGCCTCCGTATACAGGGCCTTCGACGACCTAGACCAGTTCATCAAGGAGATCGAGAGGCTTGCCGACAGGAGCTAGCGCTCTGAGGCATCGAACCAGCGGCCGGTGATGCTCTGCTCTATCTCCTCGTTCAGATGATCGGGCTTGAGGATCTCGTTGGCGCAGTCGAGGGCGAAGTTATCGGTCATGCCCGCGACGTAGTCGATGATCATCCGGCTATCGCTTCCCTCCCTCTCGATATACTTCTGATACATATCCTGGATATGGTTGCAGAAGCCAGCGGCGAGCATATTATGCTCGGCCATGTAGCCAGTGCGGTCCAAGCCGTACGATGAGTAAAGCTCCTCAAGATAATCCATGATCAGGCGCAACAGCCGCGTGAAGTAGCGCGTGTAGCCATTGAGTATCTCCGAGCGGTATATATTCTCGTAGTTGAAGGCGCTGAACGCCTCCACGGCCTCGAATACCTCAGGAGAGAACCCTATCCCGTCCTCCTCGGAGGCCCCGGAGATTATATCCTGCACCAGGGTATTGATGATCTCCCCGTTGGTGCTTCCAAGGCGCTCGCGGACGATGGCAGGCAGCTCCTTTCCCTTCAGGAGTCCCAGCCTGTAGGCATCCTCGTAGTCACGGCCGAGGTAGGCGATGGAATCGGAGAAGCGCACCACCGCTCCTTCATAGGTCGCGGGAATGAGCCCCTCGCGCTCCGTGATGCTCCCGAGGTCACGGATACGGAAGGTCGGATGGATACGCATCCTCAGGCTCTCGCCGTTATGGCAGACTATGCCGTCGCGCACGGCGTATGTGAGATTCAGGCCCTTGCCATGCTCGGCGAGGAAGTCCACGACGCGGAGAGAGTTCACCTCATGCTCGAACGCTCCCAGTCCCCTCTCCTCAGACAGCCGCGATATTATCCTCTCCCCTACGTGGCCGAAGGGCGTATGTCCTAGATCATGGCCCATGCCTATCGCCCAGGCAAGCTCAGAGTCCAGCCCCAGCGGACGGCAGATCGAAGAGGCGATGGATGCGACGTGCAGCACATGCTCCATCCTCGTGCAGATATGGTCGTTGGAGGGCGCGAAGAAGACCTGCGTCTTGTGCTTGAGGCGCCTGAATGGCGACGAGTGTATGATCGCGGTGGTGTCGCGGTAATACGGACCGCGCGAATCCTCCGATCTCTCGCGGCTGCGCCTCTTGAAGGCTTCTTCCATCTCCTTGTCCGTGTGCAGTATCATGGGAATATGCTACCATAGAGACCGAGGAGACTAAAGATGATCGTCTACATCATTCCGATAACCGCCCTGCTTCTTACATTCATGTCTCTCCTCGCCAGCTTGAGGTTCATATTCTCACGGCAGGGCCTCTACTGGGTATTCCCGGCGATCATCTCACTCCTGCTGTTCTTCCAGAACCTCGAGAGGCTGCTGGTGCTGGGCGAGGCTGGCATAACCTCATTCGAGTACAGCTTCTCCAACTTCTCGCCCTTCATACTGGCCTTCCTCTGGTACATGATGATCGTCGTCTTCCACTATGCGCTGAAGAAGACCATCACGGAAAACAGGTTCGAGAACGACTCGATCAAGAACAGGGCCGAGGCGGAATACCTGGAGAAATACGAGGCCAGGATGAGGAAGAAGAGCAGGAAGCAGAGGAGCGAGGATGAGAACAACAGCGCCTCCATCCCTTCCGTTCCGGAGTACAGGACCCCCTCTGACGATTGATGATCAGCGGCCGTTGATGGTACGATTGCCCTATTATGGCGAGATTCTACTTCGTAGGCATAAAACATTCAGGCAAGACCACGCAGGCACGCCTTACGGCGGCCATGCTCGGCATGGAATATATGGATGCCGATGACCTCGTGCTGCAGGGGCTCTCAGGCGAGACCATCAGGGAGGCATACCGGCGAGAGGGAAAGGAGGCATTCGCACGCCGTGAGCTGGAGGCCGTATCCCGGTTCATAGAGGACCATGACTCATTCATCCTCTCGCTCGGAGGCGGCGCCTCTGACAATAAGGCCCTGATGGACACGCTCAAGGAAAGCGGGAAGATCATCTACCTGACGCGCTGCGAGAAGGAGATGCTTCCCGTCATCCTCCGCCATGGGATCCCTCCGTTCCTGGATGAGGATGACCTCGAGGGCTCGTTCCATGCGCTCTATCAGAGGAGGGACGCGATATACCGCAGCTATGCCGATCTCATCATCGACCTAGGCCCCTATGGGGATAAGGAGGAGACGGCGAAGAGGACCGCTCAGGCGATAAGGGAGGAATACGATGTCTAGCTCGATCGGAAGGATATTCACGCTCACGACGTTCGGAGAGTCTCACGGAGAGGCTATCGGAGGCATCATCGATGGCTTCCCCGCAGGCATCGCGATCGACCGCGAGGCGATAAGGGCGGAGATGGCACGCCGCCGCCCAGGCAGCACTAGGCTCGGCACGGCGCGGAGCGAGGCGGATGATGTGAGGATCCTCTCAGGCATCTACGAAGGCGTCAGCACAGGAGCCCCTATCGGATTCATGATAGAGAACACCAGCCAGATATCGAGCCACTATGCTGAGATAGCGCATAAGTTCAGGCCGGGGCACGCCGACTACACGTTCCAGATGAAGTATGGGATACGCGATCCGAGAGGAGGAGGACGCTCCTCCGGTAGGGAGACTGCATGCCGCGTCTTCGCTGGAGCCCTGGCCAAGCAGCTTCTCGCGAAGGAAGGGATAGCCATAAGCGCCGCGGTCACGGCAGTCGGGGGAGTCAAGGCGACATCGTATGAGTGGAACCCACCCTTCCCTGCCCCGCTCTATGCCCCTATATGCCCCGAGCTTGAGACGATGATAAGGACGATCGAGGATGCCAAGGCGGACTCAGACAGCGTCGGAGGCATCATAGAGTGCCATGCGGACGGCGTTCCGGCGGGTCTTGGGGATCCGGTGTTCGACAAGCTTGATGCGATGCTCGCGCGTGCGATCCTCTCGATCGGAGCAGTGAAGGGCATAGAGTTCGGAGCGGGATTCGAAAGCGCATCGATGAGAGGAAGCGAGAACAACGACCAGATGAGGATGAAGGACGGTCATCCATCATTCCTCACCAATAATGCAGGAGGGATACTGGGAGGAATCTCCACGGGAGAGAGGATCATACTCCGCGCCGCGGTGAAGCCTACCCCATCGATCTCGAAGGAGCAGCTCACGATAACGGACTCAGCGGAGGATACCACGATATCCGTGCATGGCCGCCATGATCCATCGATAGTCCCGCGTGCGGTTGTAGTGGTCGAGGCAATGACAGCGCTGACGATCGCTGACGCGCTCCTCTCGCGGAGATGCTATGAGCGATAGGCCGCTGACGATCCAGGGCGACAGGACGATGCTGCTCGATGTCCACAGTCCATCCGCGGCTTCCTGCCGCGAGGACATCATGTCATTCTCCGACCTCGTGAAGAGCCCTGAGCATATCCACACGTACCAGCTCTCGGCGCTCTCGCTATGGAATGCGATCTCCTCAGGCATCACCACCGAGGAGATCCTGACGAGACTGAGGCGATGGTCACGCTATGAGATCGATGAGCGCATCATCTACTTCATCGAGGATCAGGGAAGGCGCTATGGGGACTTCGTGCTTGAGGAGTATGATGAGAAGGATCTCATACTCACCGTGCGACGCCCGGTGTTCGCTCTCCAGCTCAAGGGCGAGAAGACGCTCATGAGCATTCTCCGTCCGAATGATGGGGAGTCATTCCTCCTCAGCCGCATGGACAGGGGCAAGCTGAAGGCCTTGATGATAAAGCTTGGCTTCCCTGTCGATGACAGGATCCCCCTGAAGGCAGGAGATCCACTCTCCGTTCGCCTCAAGGAAGGGTTCCAGCCCCGCGATTACCAGAGCGAGGCGGCATCATCGCTCATCGGGAACGGAAGCCCCGGAACCGGATTCGGCACGATAGTCCTGCCCTGCGGATCTGGCAAGACCGTCGTCGGCATCCTCGTCATGGCCGCGCTCTCTACGCACACCATGATACTCTGCCCCAACATAACGGCGGTAAGGCAATGGAAGCGCGAGCTTCTGGACAAGACCGAGCTGACGGATGAGGAGATCGGAGAATACTCCGGGGAACGCAAGGAGATAAGGCCGGTAACGATCTGTACCTATCAGGTGCTGTCATGGAGAAGCTCGGCAAGCGAGGATGAGTTCAGGCACTTCGAGCTTTTCAACCGCTGCTCCTGGGGCCTGATCATCTACGATGAGGTCCACATGCTCCCTGCCCCCGTATTCCGCATCACCGCGGAGCTTCAGGCGATACACCGTCTGGGACTTACCGCGACGCTGGTAAGGGAGGACGGGCTTGAGGATGAGGTATTCTCGCTCGTAGGCCCTAAGCGCTACGACACCCCGTGGCTGGAGCTGCAGCAGCGTGGCTTCATCGCCCGCGCCTACTGCCATGAGATACGCATAGCGCTTCCATCAGAGCTTGAGGTCCCCTATGCCCTGGCATCAGGGAGGGAGAAGTTCAGGATGGCGGCGGAGAACCCTGCTAAGACAGAGGTAGTCAGGACGCTGATAGCGCGTCATGAAGGCGATGCGATCCTCATCATCGGACAGTATCTCGATCAGCTTAGGGCTCTGCATAAGGAGCTAGGCTACCCATTGATCACCGGTAGCATGGCCTCGAAGAGGCGTGATGAGCTGTATCAGGCGTTCAGGGACGGAAGAGAGAAGGTCCTTATCGTCTCGAAGGTTGCGAACAACGCAATAGACCTCCCAGACGCTTCCGTGCTGATAGAGATCTCGGGAACATTCGGATCGAGGCAGGAGGAGGCGCAGAGGCTGGGGAGGATCCTCAGGCCGAAGGAGAAGGACAGCCATTTCTATACCCTCGTCACGGAGTATTCCAAGGAGGAGGAGTTCGCCGAGAACAGGCAGAAGTTCCTCTCAGAGCAGGGCTATGGCTATACGATAGACAGGATATGATGTACCCAGATCAGGAAGGAAGGCTCGATCTATATGTAAGGAACAACAGGGATGCCATCGCCGCCTCGATAAGCGATGGCGATGGAGCCATGCTCTCCGAGATCAGCCTCACCGGATCCTGGGATGGGATCGATGAGGAGAGGAAGGCATCGCTGCTGGACCGAGGGCTCGTCATCGACAACGACGGGAGACTGTCGCTTTCGGAGGCAGCGCTTCCTACCATATCGCTATACCCGCTGCTGGGAAACGGCACGCGGATAGAGACATACCCTGAGCATTTCCATCAGATGCTGCTTTCGCATCTGGCCATGCCCGCCTCGCAGAGGCACCTGCGCCTATCGCTCTCGGCAGACGCAAGGCTCTGCTTTCCATCGATAGGCAAGGAGGAGGCGGATGAGCTGGTATCACTGACGCTCGATTCATTCATCGCCTTAGGGCTCATACGGGAAGAGCGCGGCTCCATGCTGCTTGAGCGGGACAATGCCGACAGGTTCCTCTCGCTCTCACTCTACGCCAGGATGTCATACATCATCGACAGAGGGACGGATGATGGAAGGAGGAAGGCTCTCGTGAAGGCGCTCTCGCTGCTCTCTGAGATAGCGGGACTTCCTGATAAGGCGCTTGATGGCACGCTCTCCATGATCTCCAGGGCTTCGGGCTATGAGATGCCATCTAGAGGCATCCTTGAAGGGCTGCAGCTCCTCTGCCACATGAACGGAAAGGCCTATGGCCGCAGGGCCGGCATGACAGGAAGCTCGCTCGTCATCTCCTCGGACTTCTCCGTGATGGCAAGCGGCAGGATGGCGATACCGATCTATCTCATAGCGGATCCAGTCAGGTCAGGCCTGGTCTCTGAATGGGTGATCACCAAGGACTCGATACGCAAGGCGGTGCAGAACGGGCTCACAGGCGAGGCCATCATAGGGATGCTGAAGGCACACAGCGAGGAGGCCCTGCCTGAATCAGTGGTATCGCGCATCCTATCATGGGAGGAGATGCTCTCATCAGCAAAGGCGGAACGCTGCATCATGCTCACGCTCAGCGAACGCACGGCGCGCATAGCCAGCGCCCTCATGCCGGAGCTACGGGAGTATGTGATCGCAGAGCCATCGCCGCTTCTGCTGCTGATGGATGGGAAGCGCGCCGGGGCCTGGAGCGAGATACTCCGAAACGCCGGCGTGGATATAATCGGGGACGCAGCAGAGCAGGATGAAGACAGCATACCCGTACGTACCTTTAGAGATGAGGAGCCCCCTGCCCTCCTTCCGCCAAGGCGCGCCATCACGTTCGACGAAGCACTGAGGAAGAGGCTTCTGGAAGGAGCTGACGCCTACAGGACGGCTCTGGTGCTATCGGGATTCATATACCGTGAGGATCAGGAGACACCGAGGCTTGACGGTGTCGTGCTGGGGCTGGATTACCAGGAGAAGCGGCGCCTGATCGCGGATGCGGCGGCACATGGCGGGAAGATATATGCCGAGTTCGTCGATGGCAGCGTGATCATATCATCGGTATCAAGGTGCGAGAAGGAGGGATTCGTCATCATGGGCGGACGTGAGATAGAGATCGCCAAGATCTGGAAGACGGCACAGCTTCCAGCCTCCGTGGCATCCGTCACGCTTCCGGGATCCGCGGATAATGATAGCCGGTAAACAGCTCGAACTGGAGCTTCCCCTGCTCAAGGAGCATCTCCTCCCCATAATGGAGGGTGCATCCGGCCTTCTGGGCCTCGGATAGGAGCTTCGTCATCCTCGGCTTGTAGATGATATCATAGACGATCTCACGGCCGGTGAAGCGGAAGCCCTCTATGGGATTGAGGTCGAAATCGGGATAAAGCCCCACCGATGTCGTCTGCACGACCATATCGACCTGTCCCTCGTACTTCCTCGCGTTCTCCAGGGTATCGAACTCGCAGAGGTTCAGTGCCGCGATATCAGCGGCGCGCGAGAGCGTACGGTTGAGGATGGTCACCTTCACTCCCCTGTTGCGCAGCGCCCATACGATGGCCTTCGAGGCACCGCCTGCGCCAATGACGAGCGCGCTGCGGACCCTGCCGCTCTCTATGTCCTTCAGTATCGGGGCCAGGAAGCCGTAGTAATCGGTATTCATGCCCTTCCACATGCCAGGAACCCTGATGACGGTATTGCACGATCCGATCTGCTTGACCTCTCTTGAGATATTCCCAAGGAACATCAGGACGGATGTCTTATGTGGGATGGTGACTGAGAAGCCGCGCATATGCAGGTACTCCGCAAGGGAGAAGAAGGAACGGACGCTATCCACCTGGAAAGGCAGGTATATCGCATCGTAGTTGATGGCACGGAAGCCCGGATTATGGATCTGCGGGCTCGTGGAGTGCATCACGGGATTGCCGATGATACCGTAGATAGCGGTCTTATCACTGACCTCATCGGCATGGTAGAGCGTCTTGAGATCCCTAGCCGTGATCTGCCCGGGCGCAACCGCGTCAGAGGCAGAGGCGAACGTTAGCAGAGAGCCCACGCGGCGATAGAGGATGCGGGTGGGGATTCCCCAGTCCCCCATGCCGATGATGATCTTGTCCACCCCCTTAAGCTCATCGCTGATGCGGAAGAGCGTAAGGACATCGGAGATCGAATGGGGCGTCACCGCAGCCTTGGCGATGTCCCCCCTCTCCGAGAGGCGGTATATGCGCGAGTAGATATCCTCAGGCATGCCATCGAAGTCGTGGAAGGAGCGGATGATCTTCACTCCTCGTTCCCTTGCCGCTGACTCCACCTCGTTGCGCTTTACGTCCTCCTCGATATCAACATAGGCGAAGCCGCCCTCGAGCGCCGAGAGCAGGATCTGCCTCCTATGCCTCTCCGAGAGAGAGCATCTGCCACCATCCTGCACGCGGCGGAGCGTGAGTATCACGGGGATATCGACCATGGAGGGGAAGAGAGACGCCCTCTCCTGCTCCTTCTCATCAAGGAGATCGACGCGCAGCTCCGCGATATCGATATATGCCCTGTTGGCCCTTACAAGCTCGGCATTGCCTTCGAGTGTGGATGCGGACAGCGTTAGACAGATCACTTATCTCTCCTTGATGAATAGGGCTTTTCCTGATATTTTCCAATGATAGCCCTAAAGACAGACGAGGGGCAAGCGCACTGATATGAGAACACTGCAGGTACAGGATATTTCCCTCTCCTTCGGAGACAGGGAGCTTTTGAAGGATGTCGGCTTCACGCTATCGGAGAAGTCCAGAGCCGCGCTTGCCGGAGCGAACGGATCGGGAAAGTCAACGCTGCTGAAGATCATCGCCGGTGATATAAAGCCCGATTCCATGAGCATCTCGCTCACACGCACCGCTCGCGTCTCCTATCTTCCGCAGTCAGATATCGTCATGCCTGAAAGCACCGTATACCACGCGGCGGAGGAAGGCTTCAGCCGCTTCGATCCGCTGCTTGAGGAGATGAGGAGGCTTGAGGAACGCACCTCTGAGGGAGGACGCGAAGCCATGAATGCCGCGGAGCGCCTCTCGGAGTGCCATGAGATCCTCACCGATTCCGGGTACTACGATAGGAAGCAGCGGATAGAGTCGATCCTCTTCGGCCTGGGATTCACGCGCCCTGATCTCGAACGGAGCGCGAGGACCTTCAGCGGCGGCTACCAGATGAGGATAGCCCTGGCTCGCATCCTCGTTGAGA
Source organism: uncultured Spirochaetales bacterium (assembly GCA_949299185.1). Taxonomy (GTDB): domain Bacteria; phylum Spirochaetota; class Spirochaetia; order Sphaerochaetales; family Sphaerochaetaceae; genus Ornithospirochaeta. The sequence continues at coordinate 6,426 of CASFZR010000024.1, read as the reverse complement.
ACCCAGACTTCCTCCTCCTGGACGAACCCACCAACTATCTTGATATCGAGGCGATGGTATGGCTTGAGGAGTATCTCAGGTCCTTCGACGGCGGGCTCCTGCTTGTCTCCCATGACCAGGGTTTCCTCGATGACATGGTGACGGAGGTCTATGAGCTTTTCAATGGCCGCCTCACGCGCTATGCCGGCAACTACACCGAATACACCAAGCGGCGAGAAGAGGAGCTGAAGGAGCTGGAGAAGAGGGCCAGGAGACAGCAGGAGGAGATCGAGAAGACAGAGGAGTTCATCGAGCGCTTCCGCTACAAGGCCACGAAGAGCCGGCAGGTGCAGTCAAGGATAAAGGCCCTGGAGAAGATCGAACTCGTGGAGATACCGCCACACCTTCGTAAGCTCTCCTTCTCATTTCCCCCAGCCCCCCACTCTGGCAATGACGCGCTGACGGTTGAGCATCTATCTAAGTCTTATGGTGATAACAAGATATATTCAGATCTCTCCTTCCTCGTGAGAAAGGGGGAGCGCCTTGCCATCACGGGACGCAACGGGGCGGGGAAATCCACCCTGCTACGCATGATCGCCGGGGTTGATAAGGACTACTCCGGAACTATCAGGGACGGTGCGGGAATCAAGAAGGCCTACTTCGCGCAGGACACGGAGAACACCCTGGATCCATCGCTATCGGTGCTTGAGGAGGCAGAGGGCAACGCAGACACGAAGGACATACCGGGAGTACGCAATCTCCTCGGGGCGTTCCTCTTCTCGGATGACGATGTCTTCAAGAAGGTATCGGTGCTATCAGGAGGTGAGAAGTCGAGACTCGCGCTGCTGAAGATCCTGCTGCATCCGTCAAACCTCCTGCTTCTCGATGAGCCTACGAACCATCTGGATATCAACGCCAAGGAGATGCTCGAGAACGCGATCAAGGCCTATGGCGGCACCGTCATATTCGTCAGCCATGACCGCCACTTCATCAAGAGCCTTGCAACGCGCATACTCTACCTCTCTGAGGATGGGCCGGAGTTCTTCAACGGCGACTACGACTACTTCGAGTGGAAGCTTGAGGAGAAGGAGGCGCGCTTCAAGGTCGAGAAGACGAAGAAGGTCACCGATGACAAGCCCAAGGCCTCTCTCTCCCATGATGAATCCAAGCAGCGGCGCAACCGCCTGAAGAACCTTGAGCGTGAGAGCGAGAAGCTCATGGCGGAGATCGAGGAGCTTACAAGGAAGAAGGATGAGCTTGATGGCGAGATAGCGAAGCCTGAGAACTACAGCGATGCAAGGAAGATCTCTGCCCTCATCGCAGAGAAGGAAGCTATCGAGAAGGAGATCGGTGAGAAGGAGGAGCGCTGGATGGAGATATCTGAGGAGATCGAGGATGGAAAGGATAGCTGAGCCCGATGACCTGATGCTCCGATTCGGCAAGGCGGTCCCTTCCCTGACCCTCGCCTCCTCCTCCCCTAACCGCAAGGCCCTTCTCGAGAGGTGCGGCTGCCGCGTTCGCACATACGCCCCCGATGCCGATGAGACAAGAAGCGGAAGAAATCCCGAGGAGATCGTTACCTCTATCGCAGGACGCAAGCTGGCCGCCTATCTCTCCTCAGCGGCCTATGAGAGGGAAAGCATCGCGATAGCCGCGGATACCCTCGTACTCATCAATGGCATGCTGCTGGGAAAGCCGAAGGATGAGGAGGACGCTAGGAAGATGCTGCGTTCCCTCTCTGGAAAGGAGCAGGTCGTACTATCAGCCGCAGGAATAAAGATACCGAATAAAGAACCATATATTATCTTAGATAAGGCAAGCGTGATCTTCCGTCCCCTCTCAGATGATGATATCAATACGTATATAGCTACAGGCGAAAGCATAGGAGCGGCAGGCGCATACAGGCTGCAGAAGACGGGATACACCCTCATAGACAGGATAATAGGCGACTGGACGACCGTCGTAGGCTTGCCTCTTGCAGCGATCCTTGATTCAATATGCCAAAGAGGTAATCATGAGTGACTTTGAATTCTATATGTATGTAGCTATCGCCATCGTCGTCTGTATCCTGGTCTTCCTTGTTCTCCGCGTGTTCTTCTGCTGGTACTGGAAGATCAACAGGAGAGTGAAGCTGATGGAGGAGCAGAACGCGCTTCTGAGGGAGATCATTGATCAGCTGAGGTCCAGCAATCGTATCTGATTGATATATCATCAATTGTGGATTTTTGATAATAGGTATGATCTATGTATCATACCTATATTTTATTGCATGGTATCTTATATTTTTCGATATCATTTCTATTGATACATAGATATTATCAATATGATAATCATCAAAGCATTATCGTAATCAGATATATCCGCATCTACGTCGGGGGAAAGTCATCGATGAGCCGCCTTGCAACTATCGCAGTGCAAGGCCTTGGTTCAATCGATTGAAGATGCCCACGGCATCCTATTCATTGTGCTTCTTATAGAATTCCTTGAGAGCGAACCTTATGCCTGCGGCCCATCCAAGCCCCATATCGCGGAAAAGGTCCTCCAGCTCAGCCTTGAATGTCGGTTCGATGGAGAAGGTCGTGAGTATCTTCTTCTCCTTACCAGAGAATACCTGCCTGGCCTTCGCCTCGCTCGGGCTCTCCATGATCTCTTCCTTTCCTTCAGTCTTCCTAAGTGCCATCTCCTTACCCCTATATCCAAATTTCCTTATCCAGTTCCCTGACCGCCTCTACCGTAGCCGGCTTGAGTCCCCGGCCCCTTACCTTAAAGAGCTGCGGAGCCTTGCCTGCCTCCTGTGCCTTACGGAACAGAGGGTCGACCGGTATGCGGTAGACGGTGAACCGCCCAGTAGACTCCGCGACCTTGTAGATATCCCTATGCTGCCTGATCCTCTCATCGTAGGAATTTATTATTATCCGCGAATGTCGGACGCTGGAACGCATGTTCTTCTTCAGCTTCTGCAGCTCATCTATGAATATCTCAAGGCCGTCAAGGCTAAATACCTCCGGCGTCATCGGCGTGATTATCTCATCGCTGGCAATCAGGGCCGAGCGCTCAAGCCGGCCAAGCCCTGGAGAGAGATCCAGCACGATACGGCTGTAATCTCCGGAAACATCCTTCACCAGATCCTGTATGACAAAGGGCTCTTCGCTCAGCTTCGTCTCGCTGTAGTTCTTCAGCGTGCCGCCTATCCCAAAGGTCGGGAGGATAAACAGGTTATCCACATCGGGGGCAGGAAGGATCGCGTCGGACACGAAGCACCTTCCCTGAAGCACATCAGACAGTTCGAATCTAGGAGTACTCTTCAAGAACCAAGAAGAGAGGTTTCCCTGGGGATCGCAGTCTATTACGAGCGTCTTCTCACCACCAAGGGCGGACTGGCACGCCAAGGTACCGGAAATAGTGGTCTTTCCGACACCACCCTTCTGCAGATGGAAAGCGATCGTCTTTGACATTCATCCTCCGAAACTGATTCGCATTATATGACATACCCGTCATTACTACAATCTCGAAATCGAAAACCTAAGAAAAAATATGCCTATTAATGCAAAGCATATTGCATTAATGTATATCCATATAAATAATATATTACAAATATTGAATTTCTGTTTATCTTAGGAACATCCACCCATGTCATTGGCATGAATGGCGCTAGCATCATCCTTCTGCTACAATGGCTCTATGAGACTGATGGGATGGAACGTGAACGGACTTCGCAGCTGCATCAGGAAGGGATTTACCGAGGCAGTGGCTGACTTCTCCCCTGACATCCTCTCCGTGCAGGAGGTGAAGGGATCGGAGGATATGGAGAGGATAGAGATCCCAGGATACCGCTCGGTATATAGCCATGCCGATAAGAAGGGATACAGCGGCACAGCCGTATTCTTCCGTAATGATCCCATCTCGGTATCCATCGGACTGGAAGAAGATGAATTCTCCCATGAAGGCCGCGTCATAACGCTGGAGTATCCTGACTGGTATCTTGTGAATGTCTATGTACCGAATAGCCAGGAGGAGCTGAGGCGCATAGGCTTCCGTCTAGCGTTCGATGAGGCGCTTCGCCGTCACATAACGCGGCTGAGGGAGAGAAAGGGTGTCATAGCCACAGGAGACTTCAATGTGGCTATCAAGCCGATAGACCTGAAGAATCCCAAGTCGAACGAGGGACACGCAGGATACTCCGCAGAGGAGAGGGAAAGCTTCCAGCGCCTGCTGGATACAGGAATGATCGATTCCTTCAGGTACTACTATCCCGACCTCGAAGGGGCCTATTCCTGGTGGTCATACATGTTCCATGCCCGCGAGCGCAATGCAGGCTGGCGTATCGACTACTTCCTGGTAGCTGATGAGCTGAAGGATAGGATGAGCGGCGCAGGTATCCTCTCCGACGTGATGGGATCGGATCATGCGCCTGTCTTCCTCGATATCACTTGAGAAGGTACGATGGGATCTCGCCGCGTGAGTAGAGTATCTTCCTCTGCTGCGTGTCCAGGACCTTCTTGCACATCCTCACGGACTCTGGCGTCACCTCCACAAGCTCATCATCCTTGATGAACTGTATCGCCTGCTCAAGCGAAGGCTTCACGACAGGCGTGAGCGTAACAGCCTCATCATGGCCCGAGGCGCGGAGGTTCGTAAGCTTTTTCGTACGCGTGGGATTAAGCATCAGATCGCCCTCCCTGTTACGCTCTCCGACAACCTCGCCTTCGTATACGGGATCGCCAGGCACGATGAAGAAGCGTCCACGGTCCTCTAACTCCCAGAGGCCATATGCAACGGCATCGCCGCTCCGGTCACACACGAGGGAACCCGTAAGGCGTTCGGGGAAATCACCACGATAGGCCTCATAGCCCTTGAGATAGCTATTCATGATGCCGAATCCCTTTGTATCGGTGAGGAACTCATCACGGAAGCCTATCAGGCCACGTGATGGGATATCGAAGCGCATCTTCACCCTGCTGCCAGCGGTATAGGTTATATCGCTCATGATGGCCTTGCGCTTACCGAGCTTCTCCATGACGGTACCGGAGAACTCCTCAGGGCAATCCACGAGAAGCACCTCGATAGGCTCCGTCTTGTTCCCGTTCTCATCCTTATGGAATATTACATGAGGCCTGCCTACGCAGAACTCGAAGCCCTCCCTTCTCATCTCCTCGGCGATTATGGCCATCTGGAACTCGCCACGGCCCTTCACGGTGAAGGTGTCATCGGGATTCTTCTCCACGCGGATCGAGACATTGCGCAGCGCCTCCTTCTGCAGCCTCTCCCATATCTTGGCACTGGTCACGGCCTTTCCCTCGCGTCCTGCAAGAGGGGAGATATTCTTGGAGAAGAGCATGGAGACGGTAGGCTCATCGACCTCGATGCGAGGCAGTGCCTTGATCTCATCACGCGTGCAGATCGTATCCCCGATAGCAACATCATTGACGCCTGCCAGCACTATGATATCCCCGCTCTCGGCCTTGGGAACATCTGAGAATACAGGGCCATCATAAGCCTGTATGCGCGTGACACGGAGGGGCTCTACGCTCTCCTCCTTGACGCATACGAGGGCATCATTGGTGACGGCAGAGCCGTTGATCACCTTACCTACTGCAAGACGGCCGAGGAAATCTGAATACGAGAGATCGGAGACAAGCATCTGGAACGGCTCCTCGTCATCGTACGAGGGCGCAGGGATCTCTGACAGGATCGCATCAAGAAGCGAGTGCATATTATCCTCGATCGCATCCAGGGAGCGTCCACAGCGTCCATCGCGCCCATTGGCGTAGAATACAGGAACCTCAAGCATCCTCTCATCGGGAGAAAGCTCCAGGAGCAGGTCATAGACCTCGTTAAGGACATCCTCGGCACGCGCATCTGATCTGTCTATCTTGTTTATCACGACGATCAGCGGAAGCTGGCGTAACAGCGCCTTCTCCAGCACGAAGCGCGTCTGCGGAAGCGGTCCCTCAGCAGCATCGACAAGCAGTACAGCTCCATCGACCATGCTAAGCCCCCTTTCGACCTCACCGCCGAAATCGGCATGGCCCGGGGTATCGATGATATTTATCTTCACGTCCTTCCAGTGTATGGCGCAGTTCTTGGCACTGATCGTTATGCCACGCTCCCGCTCGATGGCGCCGCTATCCATTATCCTGTCGCCATCCATCCCCTTACCCGCAAGTCCGCTCTGGCGGAAAAGCGCATCAACAAGCGTCGTCTTACCGTGGTCTACATGGGCTATTATCGCAATGTTCCTGATATTCTCGTTCCTGACTGTCATACCAAAGGGAATATACAACTATTGGCGGATTTACTCCATATATGCAGCTAATTCTTTTCTCTATAAAAAGTACAGCATAAAAGAAACAGCACCCTATCGCTAGGGTGCTGGGGAAATCAAATAAACCTGGCGGCGACCTACTCTCCCGCTGCAAGCAGTACCATCGGCGCTAGGGCGTTTTA
>CASFZR010000023.1 GCA_949299185.1 uncultured Spirochaetales bacterium | reverse complement strand
CGAGGTGGCATTCGCTCGACTTGCATGCTTAAGACGCGCCGCCAGCGTTCGTTCTGAGCCAGGATCGAACTCTCCGTCATCGAATCCCGCGGCCGAAGCTACGGATACTCTCTTATTCAGTTCTTTCCCATCGCTCGCTCACGAACCGGCTTCTCTTCACCTGTTCGCTCGGATTGACAGAGGTTTCCTTACCTCTATATTCCTCTTCTCTTCCCTTCGCTGATATACCTGTTAAAGATCAGCACCTACCGGTTATCCGGCGTGCCCAAATAAAGTACTACCGTTCGGCATTATTTGTCAACAGAAATATGCAAAATTTTCGCAAATTTCTTAGCGCTATACAATGCAATGAATTAGTCAGCAAGGAGCGCCTTGGAGACCTCTATGAAGCCATCTCCGCCATACCCCTCGGTGATATACCGCGGCAGCACGGGAAAGCTCTCTCTATCGTCCTCGACGGAGTGCATCCCCACAGATAGCGGCATGAACGAGAACATACCACAGTCATTGAGGCTGTCGCCGAGGTATATCCCCGTCGCCTTGAGCTTCTCCTCGTCGATCGAGTACAGCTCCGACATGAAATACGCGAGAGCGGTGTGCTTATCGAAGGAGCCGAAGCTCACGTTGATATGTATCGAACTTTCACGCCATGTGCCCCCCATGGCCTTCACGTAGTTGAACAGGGTCTTCCGCTCCGCGTCCCTTAGCTCCGCCTTCTCATACGCTATATCATACTGGCGGGCATACTGGTCAGAGGAGAAGGTAAGCCCCGCGGTACACTTGATGAGCTTCTCCTTCTTCTCCCTTATATCTGGGGCGATCGCGGGATTCTTCACATAGATGATCTTATTGCCCTGGCCATGCGCGAGTATAAGGGCGCCGCTCTCAGCGATCACCGCGTCGACAGGCCATTGCCTTATATACGCGTCGGCCCAGCCAGAGCTTCCGCCCGTGACCAGGACGACCATATGCCCCTTGCGCTTCAGCAGCCACAGGGACTTCAGTACCTCAGGATAGAGCTTGCCGCGCTTGGTGATCGTGTCATCGACATCGGAGACGATGATCCCGACAGCGCTCCTCTCCTCCTCGGTGAAGGAGGAGAATGGCAGTCCCCTCTCCTCGCTCATCTCGTCATTCCGGAAAGGGCCTTCGACTTGAAGACAGTCGCAAGGTAGGTGACGAAGCTCATCAGGGAAGCGATCGCTGAAAGCGCGAACAGCACATACAGCACCGCTTCATAGGTACCGTTCCATGCTCCCGGCGCGATGAAGGCCGCGGCCACGATATAGACGATCGAGAAGACCGACGCGATGGCATAAAGCACCGTCTTGCTCTTTCCCCAGATATTCGCCGGCATCGCCTTTCCCGTACGCATCATCAGCATACGCAGGAAGAGTATCGAGAACTCACGCCACATGATGATGATGAAGGCCCAGACAGGCATTATGCCGCTATGCATGAAGCAGACGAAGAACGTCAGATGCGAAAGCGTATCGGCAAACGGATCAAGCACCTTCCCCAGATCGGTGACCAGGTTGTACTTCCTCGCGATCTTGCCATCCATGAGATCGGAAAGCTCCGCGACCGCATAGCAGATGAACATCATCACCGCGGAGACGACGGACGCTGACTCGAATCCCAGGAGCGAGATCAGGTATGAGATGAAGAATACCGGCACCATCACCAGGCGCAGCACGGTAAGCTTATTAGGCAGGTTCATGGCTTTCCTCCATAGAAGAGGGGGCAGTTGCCCCCTTTGTCAGATCTGCTCCTTGCGGTCTATCACGCCATGGACTTCGCTTATGAAGTCCGCGGTAGGAACGCCGTGAGGTCTCCCGACATCTCCTTCTCTCCGATGATCAGCATATAAGGAGTCTTCATCTTCTGGGCGTTCCTGATCTTGGCGTTCAGCCTGTCATCCGACAGATCGATAGCCACCCGGAAGCCCTCACCGCGAAGCCTCTTCTCCAAGGCCTTGCAGTAATCGAAAGCACTCTCCCCTACCGGGATGATCGCGATCTGATCAGGGGAGAGCCATGGCGGGAATGCACCGGCATAGTGTTCGATGAGGACACCGAAGAACCTCTCGATGGACCCGAGAAGCGCACGGTGGATCATATATGGCCTCTTCTCCGAGCCATCGCGGTCGACAAACGTCAGATCAAAGCGCTCAGGAAGGTTGAAGTCGAACTGGACGGTGGAAAGCTGCCACTCGCGGCCGATCGCATCCTTGACCTTAAGGTCGATCTTAGGACCGTAGAATGCACCGCCTCCCTCATCGATATCATAGCTCAGGCCTTCCTTCTCGACAGCCTTCTTCAGCGCAGCAGTCGCTGCATCCCAGTCCTCCTGGCGGCCGACGGACTTCTCCGGCTTGGTGGAGATGTACGCATGGACATCATTGAAGCCGAAGGAATGGAGCATATAGAGCGAGAAGCGGAGGACCTCCACGATCTCATCATCCATCTGCTCGGGCGTGACGAAGAGATGGGCATCATCCTGAGTGAACCCACGCACCCTCATCAGGCCATGGAGCGCTCCGGCCTTCTCATACCTGTATACGGTTCCAAGCTCAGCCCAGCGGAACGGAAGCTCGCGATAGCTGTGCTTGCTGTTCTTATAGATCATGATATGGAACGGGCAGTTCATCGGCTTGGCATAGTAGTCAGCCTTGTCCATCTCCATCTTCGGATACATCGAGTCCTTGTAGAAGTCGAGATGGCCGGAAGTCTCCCAGAGCCAGCTCTTGCCGACATGCGGCGTATAGACAAGCTCATAGCCGTTCTTGTAATGCTCGCCTCTCCAGAACTCCTCTATCGCCTGTCGGACGCGGGCCCCGCGGGGATGCCAGTAGACCAATCCAGGGCCAGCCTCCTCATGGAGCGAGAATAGGTCAAGCTCCTTGCCAAGCTTCCTATGGTCACGCTTCTCGATATCAGCAAGATGATCGAGGTATACCCTCAGCTCCTTGCCATTCCTCCACGCGGTACCGTAGATACGGGTAAGCATCGGATTCTTCTCATTTCCGCGCCAGTACGCACCAGCGATAGAAAGAAGCTTAAAGCCATCAGCGGAGAGATCCTTCGTACTCTCCACATGGGGTCCGCGGCAGAGATCCGTGAACTTTCCCTGGGTATAGATCGATACCGTCTCACCCTCCGGAATCGCATCCAGCAGCTCAAGCTTGTAAGGCTGGTCCGCGAAGAGCGTCCTGGCCTCGTCGCGAGAGATCTCCTTCCTCTCGAACGTAACACCGGACTTGATGATAGCCTTCATGTGTTCCGTTATCGTCTCAAGATCCGCGTCCGTCAGCGGACGTGGAAGATCGAAGTCATAGTAAAAGCCGTTCTCGATAGAGGGTCCTATCGCGATCTTGGCCTCCGGCATGATCTCAAGCACCGCCTCGGCCATGACATGGGCCATCGAGTGCCTGATAGTCTCAAGGTTCATTTCCTTTGCCATACTCTCTCCTTCAAAAAGAAAAAGCCTTTCCAGTCTCATCCTCGCCAGTGCAAGGACGAAGCTGCAAAGGCTCCGCGGTCCCACCTTGCTTCCCCCTTCCGGGGACGCTCTCAACCCAATAACGCGGGCAACGGCATGACATACTACACTTTTCCGCCATGCAGCTCAGGAGTGGTCTTCGCATCCTATCCCCAGGCGTCTCTCACCCACTTACGTGGACACCCTCTCAGCGGCAGAATCAGAAGCTACTCTTCTCCGTCAAAGCTATTACCCTGAGCATAATGAAAAGGGCTGAGGCTGACAAGTGGGAAAAAGAAGCGAGGGGAGCATAACACTCCCCTCCGATAACTACCCTCGACGGGATATTCCTATTGCCTCACTGCTCCTGAGAAGTGGAGTCACCACCGGCATCGGTAGATGAGTTTACTTCCACATAATCAATAGTAACGGTAATAGTGTTATCTGCCTTAGCAGCAGTAGTCGATGCTTCGGGAGCAAGGCTAAGGGTAAAGGTCTTCTTATCTTCCCCCTGCGTCCTCAGCTCATCAGCCTTCAACCAGAGAACGAACTCGTCATCTGCAGGATAATCACTGCCATCCACCTTTTCTACTGCACGCATGTCGTTCCTGTCGCAGATATCATCATTAGTGAACGCAGCTGCAGTATTATCCCCAGACTTATATGTCACACTCTTTATATCGCTGATACCAGTAGAAACAAGGATTGAGAACCATTCATGAGTACCCTGTCCCTTTTCAGTACTCTCAAATTTCTCAAAAGGAGAATCAGAAGATGTCGAATTATCCTCATCCTTGAAATCTACTGTTGTCACTTTGATAGTAACCTTACTCGGATCCTCTTGTGTAGAAGTAGCTACTACACTATCAATGAGGTTGTAATTCTCATGATCATTGAACCCACCAGCGCCACTGTGCTTCGCAAGGCGAGCGCCAACGGAAAGAGTCTCATCCTTAATATCTGAAGAAGTATCCTCAAACTTAATCGTAACCTTTACATCCTCCTCTTCATCAGCATGAGAGAGCGTAAAGCTCTTGGCTGTTCCTTCTTTTGCAAGCTCATCAGCCTTGAGCCAGAGGACAAACTCATCACTAGCTGCAGAGGCACCGGAAACAGTTTCCATGGCGTTTCTGTCATTAATATCCTTGTCACCAAGCTCCGTTGGAGTATCAGTGCCACTTCCATAGGAAACAGTCTTTATATCGTTGAAACCTGTTCCGATAAGAAGAGCAAACCACTTACCGTCTCCCTTACCCTCGGTGCTAGCATAACTTGCCATACCGTTCACATTGGCACTGACAGTAATGACGCCATTCGAATAAGTCGGCTCTCCAACGAACATATAGTTGCTATGGTCATTGAATCCATCAGCCTTATTCGTATCCTTGTGCTTTGCAAGACGCACCGTGATATCCCACTGGGAATCCTTCGGAAGATCTGCGCCAGAGGTAATGGTGGAATATGCAACAGTGTAGAGCTTACCTTCCATAAGGACATCCACGGTCTTGCTGGAAGGAGTGAGCGTGAACTCGATATCATGCTCATCAGCCTTTTTCTTATCTGCTGTTACAGTAAGAGTCCAGTTAGTCTCAGAGGTATACTTGAAATCATAATTGACGTCATATGAAGCAGAGGTAATCTTTCCAATTGCTGTCTTGTTCTCAAGCTTCTCAAAGACAGCCTTCACGATCGTCTGGATCGTTGTCAGATTCGTACCGGTAAGCTCCGAAGGAATAAGCTTCTCGATCTCAATGGCATGGCGGCCATCCATCTTCACAGAACCCTCAGTAGGAGTTGCGAAGATAACGTTACTTGAGCTTGTGGTCGCGATTCCCGTGATAGCACCATCAGCCACGTCAAACGCAAGATTGGTGTTAGCGCTACCGGTCTTGGGAGCAAACGCGCCCTTCACATCGGTAAGTGAGAGAAGCATCGCATCCTCACCTGCACCGAACGTAAGGCCATTGGAATCCATCTCATACGCAGAAGCATTGAAAGCCTTATCCGCAGTCTTGCCTGTGAAGATGATGGTAAGGGTTCCGTCTACCTCTGTATTCGCTGCACCGTACTTATAATCGGTAAGGGAAAGAGTAAGAGTCAGCTTTTCCTCAGATGCAAGATCATTTGCCGTGATCTCAAGACCCTTTACGGCATCCTCCTCTCCTTCTTCTGCGAGAGTTGATGCGATATCCTTAACGAGGTTTCCCTCAAGAAGATCAACGATGTACTCTGCGGCTGCCTTCCTCTCCTCCGTCGTCATATCCTTGTCGTTCTTGTTCGGATCAGACTTCGGTCCGGAGCATCCCACGAAAAGCGAGACAATCAACAGGACAGCTAAAAGAAAACTTGCCTTAATTTTAAATTTCATCTTGATTTCTCCTCACACCAAAAGGTGGAAAACTTGCACTAAGCTACAACATCTAAATCCCCTTTTCAAGAGACTTTAGGAACATTTATCACCCCGTCTTGACAATATGGTACGGGGAGGGGGTATAGTTTCTTATGATTTAAGAAATTATCTCGGAGGATAATGATGAAGAAAACACTGGTTTTGCTGCTGAGTATATTGCTCATCGCAGTGACGTTCACAGCCTGTGACAACGGTAATTCAGGGCCATCTGAAGAGCCGACGGTTGATCAGGACACCGCAAAGGATCTCGCTACCACTTACATGGGCGCCATCAATTATGGTTCGCTTATCGTGGAAGCATTCGAGGAAAGCAACAACGCCCTCGATATCACACCAGAAGCAAACGGCTTCACGATTGAGTTCGATGGCTATAAGGGTGCTGCCCTCGATACAAGCGCTAAGGAAGAGGAAGGAGCTACTGAGCTTTCACAGATCAAGTCTGGCGCTCTTAAGTTCACCTTCCCTGCGGCTAAGAAGGCTACAGAGGCAAAGACGCAGTATACGGTAGAGACTGTCGAAGATAAGCCTCTCGTATTCGTCGATAAGGAGAACAAGGAGCTTGCTACTTTCGAGTTCTCTGCATCTGGTACAGCAAACGCAAGCTTCAATGTTGTTGGTGGAGTAATCGTAGGACTTGCAGATGGTGCTACTTCCATCTCTATCACAAAGCCGACCGAGGCTACCATTTCCGTCGGCAATGTCACTGTCAAGTACGATGACATCAAGAACGATGTAACGGTAAATGGCGACGGAGCTGGAACGATCACGCCGGAAGAATCATTCACAGAAAGCGACGCAAGGGATGCGGCAGCTTCGATCTTCTCTGATCTTTCTCGCGCAAATCTTGTTGCCGACCTTATGGCAGGATTAAAGGGAATCGACAATAGCACAGATGATGTGGATCGTGTCACACTTGATGAATTTGAAGTACTTTATCAGGGAAAAGCGAATGAAGAAATAAAGAAAACCATCATCAGTCTATTTAAAAATGGCCTGTCAAAGGCTGATGGCTTAGGAAGTCTCACAAGCATCAGGGATCCATACAATCTGACACTTAACATGACTGTCAGCTTCGACAATTACGATAATGCTTTCAAGGATGATGCAAAGCTTGCCAACATGATCAAGGAAGGTACTGTGACAGTATCTCTTGTACCCGGCAGGATCGATACAACCTCCTTTGAGCTTGTCGGAACATATACGGTGAAGACTGATTCAGGCCTTGTCGTAGATACTGATAATGGAGACTACACGATAACGCTCAGTGACCTTGCCAGTGCCTTCACCCTTAATCTGACAGACCTTTCTAAGAGTGACCTTATGGTAACGGCAAAGGATGACACTGCTCCTAACGTGACCATTGCCCTTGGTAAGGAGTCGCAGAAGCTTGAATGGCCAGCTCTCGCAAACGCTATTGCGGCAAAGGACACTTCCACAAGTAAGACAAATTTTGCAGAAGACACAGCCAAGCAGCTTGATGCGGAATACTTCTACCAGCACTTCGGAACCCAGAGGTTCCTTACCTCGTTAAGTGGTGCATGGGGGGATAACGATAAGACAGAAGGTCATGGTATCTCAATTGATACAAAGGAACCCGCTGTTACATCCTCAGAAGAGGAAGGAGCGGACTCCTTCACTCTTGAAGTTGAGTTCACGAACTACCTCTACTATTTCGGAGAGGGAAGCCAGACTGTCAATGGAACTGTGACATTCACATTCAAAGGTGATGTTGAAGGTTCAACATTTACTGCAAAGACATTCGCAGTAACAAGCGACAGCGCTCTAAACCTCACGGATAAGACCCAGGGAGGTCGTGGTCCTGCTTCGATAACATTCAAAGATGCAGCAGGAACGATCGGAACGGCTGGAGTAAGATTTACAGTAGCAGAGAGCAAGATCTCAGGAATAACTGATTACTCTGGTGAAGCATATGTTGCAGCCCAGCATGAGTTTTCACTTGATTCCGGATTCCCTGCTATCACCATCAAATAAGTTGCAGCTGATCTAAGCTTTCGGAGCCATATCCACCACGGATGTGGCTCCTTCTTTTTCTCTCTTTGTTCAGATAAAGGACTCTGGATTCAGAGCGAATCGCCAGCCTCTGATGATATCGATAGAGCCTTCTTCGTATTCCTCATGTCCTTCTTCATCCATGGTGATGATAAGCCCTCTTTTGAGATTGAATGCTGCCATCGCGCTTCTAAGGCCGCGGATCTCCCTGTCTCGGTTCTCTCCAAGGCTGTATGAGACCTGGACAAGGGCCGTTGGGGTCATGGAAATATCAGAGGCGACGAAATCAGTCTCATAGCCATTCTCATCGCGATAGTAATTGATCTTCAGTCCTGTCCTGAGGAGAGAGGAGAAGACGGCGTGTTCGAGGACTACTCCCTCTGAATAGCCGAACTCACGGAAGAGGACGGCCATCTGATGATCTATGGCATATAGCTTCTTGGGATTCCTCCTCTTCTCCGTCTCGGTTCCATAGATATCTACTTCCTCGATGAATCTGGTGTCCTTGATCATCTCTATGTACGATGAGATAAGCTCCGCGGATGTCGGGAAGCCCTCGCTCTTGAGCATATGGACAAGACGGGCGACCGTATATGGGCTTCCGCTGTTCTTCACGATACGGAATAGAAGCCTTCTGAGGAGGGAGCCTTTCATCACCTCGAACCTATCTATGATATCCCTGGAATACGCAAGGTCGAAGTAATCATTCAGCACCATCTGCCTGAGTGCCTCATCATCAACGGAGGCAAGGACAGGATATGATCCCCTCTGAAGATATGATAGGAAGAGATTGGAGAGCGTGTTCTGCTCTGTTGCCGTATAATACCCTCCTCCATCCACGACCTTTCCATTGAATCGGCAGAACTCACGGAACGAGAGGGGATAGAATGAGAACGGAAGCCCCCTACCCCTCATCTCATCGGCTATGTCTGTCGATAGATACTTAGCCGAGGAGCCGGTGAGTATGACATGGCAGGGATGCCTGTCCATCAGAACCGATACGCCAGGTCCCCAGCCCTCTATGTTCTGGACCTCATCAAAGAGGAAGCGTACCTCGCTGTCATTCTGGAACCCAGGATAAAGCTCGAAATAGGCCTTCTCCACAAGCGGTATCGTCATGCCCTCAAGACGCTCAAAGAAGTTCATGTAGCAGACCTTCTCCTTAGGCAGCCCTCCATCGATAAGCATACGGGCATAGCTCCTGAGCCATGAGGTCTTTCCGGAGCGCCTTGCTCCAACGATTATCACGGCCATACCGGGAAGCTCACTGAAGGTGAAATCCCTTTCCGTGTATGTCCTTGAGAAAATGTATTCCCTGTCAGAGAGTATCTTCTCCTTGATCGCAGCGATATCCATATCGATCCTATCTTAATGGAGGCTGGCGTATTCGTCAAAGTAATCTTGATGATTTTCCAGATATTCGTCAAAGTAATCTTGATGATTATCTTAGCGTCAAGGTTATGCTCTCTGCCTCCGGGCCACGGATGATCGCATAGCCTAACGTGGGCGTAAACGGATGATCCGTAGGAAATGGACGAGATGGATTGTTGTTCGTCAGAGATAGCTGCGAATAGCCTCTCATATCATCGGAGAAGGAACGGATTATAATCTGCGTATCATCGTTCGCTGTCGTAGAGATGGAAGCGCTTGAGGAGGCTTTTCCATCAATTATGAATGGCACGATGCGCACTCCCTCCCCTGCCGGTGCTGATATCGTCCCTCCTGTAGCCCCTATGGTCTGGATAAGCTCTTTCTCCTCAGCTGTAATCGGACGAATCGTCGCCGTACCACCATTAGAGCCTTCGTAGAGATAGAACTCAAAGAGGATATCATTGCTGACAGGCCCGATATAGACGATGAGCTTCCTCTCGCTGTCGCTGGCATAGATCGGGAAGAACCTATCTACCTTCAGACCGGTATGGGCATCACGGACATTGGGGAAGCGCGACATCAGCTGATACATCGTCACACCCGCGGAGCAGTCTATCTCCATCACGATATCCTCTGCTGTCTTGCCTATCCTGTACATTCCCGGAGACTGCAGCTTGGAACCTGTACTGATTGTCTCTGGTGTCATAAGGCGAAGCTCCTGGGACATATCGCCATCGCTTTCCTTGATATGAATCTGATTGAAGATCCTTACGACCTTCTGTCCAGAGAGATCCATGAGGTTCTCTCCTGAGATCAGGCGTCCATCCTGGCTGATTATCCCTCTTGAGACAGTAGCGACGCCATTTCCGTTCCTTATCGAGAAGAGAGAGACATTGCTGGCATCTATATCCTGAACCTCTGATAAATCGATCTCATAGTATTCCTCATATACCTTCGTGCCGTCAGAAGAGATGAAGAGTGGCGTATCAGAGGATTCATCGATGATCATATCCCTGCCCTCCGGATGGAGTTCATAGACACGGAACGTTCCATCGCTTATCCCTATATCACCACCGGAAAATGAGAATTCGGCAGTATCCGGCGTAAGGAGGAACGTACCACCCTGAGTGTTAATCAGATCAGATGAGCCTTTTGATGGCAGGATGCTTCCTGATGGATAGATGGCATAGAGATGCCCAGGAGTGAGATTGGTAAGCGTAACCTCCGTAAGACTATCTATAGGATAGTCCCTGGTTATAGATGTCGTGGTTATATCGATGATCTCTTCGTGGGTAGTGACCGTGCTGTTTCCTCCGCACGAGATGATCGATAGGATAATCAGTGATAAAGCCGCAATCCTTGAGAGCATACCATCCTCCCTTTCCCTGATTATACCTTGCTCTCCCTTTCGTGCTACCATCTTCCTATGAGATTGTTCATTGCAGTGCTGTTCGATGATGATACCGTGGATAGGCTCGTGGAGCTACGTGACGCTCTTCATGATAAGGCGGTCCATGGTTCGTTCGTCTCCCGTGATAACCTTCACCTTACCCTTGAGTTCCTCGGAGAGTGCGATAGCGCAGGGCGCAACAAGGCGATAGAGGCCATGCGCTCCATTGATTTCTCCCCTTTTGATATCACTATGAGCCGCATCGGATGCTTCACCCGTCCTGACGGGGACACATGGTGGGTAGGAGCCGAGGAGAGCGGCGCGCTGATGGGATTGCAGAGGAATCTCCACAGGGAGCTTGAGGACCGTGGACTGAGGCTTGAGCGGAGACGGTACAAACCCCATATAACGCTGGGGCGACGGGTAATCGGCTCCATGGCAGCAGGTGCTATCGAAGCGATCGGATGCACAGTATCGGGATTCGATCTGATGCTCTCGGAGAGGATCGATGGCCATATGGTCTACACCTCCCTCTTCCATAGGTCATGACATGCTCAGGTTCCGTAACGCAGTAGAGGCTGATGTACCGCTTATCCTCACGATGATAAGGGAGCTTGCATCCTATGAGGGGCTCCTATCTGAGGTCACGGCCACCGAGGAGATACTGAGGAAGAATCTCTTTGAGAGGCGGATGGCCGAGGTCGTGTTCCCCGTGCTTGACGGCAGGGAGATAGGCTTCGCCCTCTTCTTCCATAACTTCTCCACATTCCTAGGACGTCCGGGGCTCTACATAGAGGATCTCTACATCACTCCTGAGTACAGGGGAAAGGGCTATGGACGCGCCTTGATCGACCACCTTCGCGCGATCGCGGCAGAGCGCGGCTGCGGCCGCATCGAGTGGTGGTGCCTCGATGAGAACAGGGATGCCATCGGATTCTATGAGAAGGGACTCGGGGCAAGGGCGATGAGCGAGTGGACGGTATACAGGATAGAGCCCGTTGAATGAGAATCCCCTGCTTGTGAGGCAGGGGACGATCTTTTGAGAGAGTGGGCTATCAAGCACCCCACA
Organism: uncultured Spirochaetales bacterium; assembly: GCA_949299185.1. Lineage (GTDB taxonomy): Bacteria > Spirochaetota > Spirochaetia > Sphaerochaetales > Sphaerochaetaceae > Ornithospirochaeta. The sequence continues at coordinate 45,662 of CASFZR010000023.1, read as the reverse complement.
TATAGGCCATGGCCGGGATCACGAGGAACATGGCGATGGTGCAGATGGTGAGGATGATGAAGAGGATGCGGAGCTTAATGCCGTTGTATGCGATAAGCACCTTGTCCTTCCTCACCTGCGCCCTCTTCGCGGCTATCGCCTGATAGGTCATTATCATTATCACAGCTAGCGTGAATATGTTGATCATCGTTATCAGGGAGAATATGCCTGCGTCCGATACCATCGAGAGTCCGACGAGCATCGAGGATATGACTCCGAAGAGTCCTGTGCCGAGCATCCCTACGCTGTCCTCGCCCGTGTAGCTCTGGCTGTAGAAGGCGATGATGATCCAGATGACGACGCTGAAGAGGTTGATGAACGCCTGCAGGAAGAGCGAGACGCCGGCCCTGTTGGCACGGACGATGATCTCAAGCTGCGTGCGCACCGAATCCTCGAAGTGGACCGCCGGATCGTTGTTCTCATCGTAGTAGTAGTTGAGGCGGAGGGTGAAGTTATCGACAGTGTCGGTATCGTGGATGACCCTGTAGCCGGAGGTGATGCCGAAGTACGGGGTGAAGCCGCTGATCCTCACGCCATCGGAGTTGACGTCCTTATCCGGCGTGTAGCGGATGTAATCGGCATCCATCGTCGGCAGGATGTACATCTTGAACTGCATCGAATCAAGAGGATAACGCACGCTGTCAAAGGCCTTCTCGAAGGAGGCGTTGAAGCGGATCTTCTGATAGCACATCGTGCGGAGGTTGCCTTCCTCATCGTAGTACTGCACCTCCTCAAGCTCCTTGAGGGTACCGAGGGAATCAGGGACGAACTCGCCGTTGCCGATGGTGAACATCGTCTCCTTGTCGGTAAGGACGTTGGAAGGAGTCTCGCCAGGATAGTACTCGCTGTCATGAAGCTCCACCCACTCCTCGAAGAACGCCTGATGCTCATCGATCCACTGGTCATGGAGGAAGGCGCCAGTGGGCCTTGCCTCTCCGGTAGAGGAGTAGTAGTCATTGATGATCTGATCGGCAAGCACGTTGCGCGCGTAATGGCGGAACATCTCCCTGAACTCATCCTTGTCGAACTTGAAGTAGAGCTGCATCCTCGCCTCGTAATGGGAGGTGGAGGCATCGATGTTCTTTATCTTCTCCAGCACGACTCCGACCTTGACCTCGGTGTAGTACGCATCGGGATTATTGGCCTTCGAGGTGCCTTCCAGATCATCGTGGTACTTCTTCTGGATGGGATCGTAGATATCATAATCGAGGCCATCGCTGCCGATGCGGTACTTCCTCTGGTCATCGAAGCGCTCGTATGCGACCTCGGAACCACAGTAGAGGATGCATGCGATGAGAGGCACGGCGATAAGCAGCACGGAAAGCACGAGCTTCACGCGCTTGCGGTAGCCGATCATGCGCCAGTTGCGTGAGAAGAAGTGCCTCTGCCTCTCCCTCTCTATGTCGTTCGCGATATCATTGCGCTGGATCGACAGCAGGTCCTCGTCAAGCTGCAGCGTGTCGAAATCGGGCAGCTCCTTCGCATCATCCGTGATGATATCCAGGGAATGAAGAAATACGCGGCGATCTTCGCGATCAGGCGCGCGTTCGGCTCCTCCTCTCCTGCGAGGATCTTCTCCATCTTCGCAGGGCTTACGGATATAGCGCGGGCAAGGGTTATCCCCTGCACGCTCTCCATGTACTCCGCAAGCTTCTTGATCTTCTCTAATGTCCTATTACCTATGTTCATACAGGCAAGGACTATATATGAATATGAAGATTGTGTGAAGCACTATACGATCTCCCCGTTCCACAGCTCCTTGAGGAAGTCCTGCCAGGGATAGACAAGGAAGGTCCCATCGACCAGCCTCTTCCGCTCCTCCCTGCATACTATGATGCTCTTTGCCGCGATGCCTTCCTCGCTGAAGGCCCTCAGTCCCCGGAAATCCCTAGGAATAAGGCTCTTCGAGGTCTTGAGCTCTATCGCGACCTCGCTTCCGATGATGAGGTCCACCTCGAACCCGCTGGTACTGCGCCAGTATGAGATAGGCAGTTTCCTATCCTTCCCGTTATAGCTCAGATATGCCTTCACCTCGTTGATGATGAATGTCTCGAAGAACGTGCCATATTCCGTCTGCGTCTCAGCAGGAGGCTGGATTCCCAGCAATGACCGAAGCACCCCGACATCGAAGAGATAGTACTTAGCCGTCTCTATGGCCTTCCGCTTCCTTGTCCTGACGAAAGGCTGCAATTCGAATCCGAGGAGGGTGTCTGTCAGTATCTGGTACCATTCCCTTATGGATGTCTTCGAAAGCCCCACGTCATTCGCTATATTCGTGAAGTTCAGGATAGCGCCGTTGGAGATAGCGGCAACCTCCAGGAAGCGGGAAAAGGCCGGCAGGTTCCTTACCGCTCCCTCGCTCTGTATCTCATCATACAGGTACGTGTTTATATAATCATCCAGTGTCTGATCCGGGTCAGGATCAAGGTATGCGGCAGGGAGAAGGCCGGAGGAGAAGATGTGGCCTAGAGAGAAATCAACATCCCTGACCTCAGGATACACGAATGGGAAGAGGTAGCATCTGCCGGCCCGTCCTCCAAGGAGATTGACGCCGGAGCGCACGAGCTTGCGAGCGCTTGAGCCGGTGAGAAGGAAGCGGAAGCCGCCTTCTTCTATCAGGCGATGGACCTCATCAAGAAGCTCCGGGACCTTCTGTATCTCATCGATGACCACGAGTCCGCCCCTCTTCCCCGTGGCCATGACCTCCTCATATAGCAGTCCAGGATCAACTGAGGCCCGACGCCTCAGCCTGGTATCGAGGAGGTCCCATCTGAGGATGATATCATCCGACAGCTCATTCTCGATGTATGAGGTCTTCCCGGTCTCCCGCGGACCGAAAAGGAACTGGCTCTTGCGTTCAAGCCTGGCTGATATATCCGACACTCTTTTTATATACATGATAATCGGAACCTCTACTTCCGTTTATTATGATAATCGGAAGTACAAGTTCCGTCAATCATGAGAATATGACTATGAAATGAAGAAGGCGATGGTCGCCCACCGCCTTCTTTCTGTTATTTCGCCGCGGCCTTAGGAGCGGGCTTGGCGGCCCTTAGCTTCATCGCGAGCGCTGGCTTGACGATCGTCCCAGGACCGGCGAGGCATCCTCCCTCGCAGACCATGACCTCGACAAGGTCGGCCTCAGGGGCCCTCTTCTCCCAAGTCTTCATCAGGCGTACCGTCTTCTTGTCCAGTCCATTGATCGGCAGGACACGGGCAGTCACGCCATCCTGCTCGAAGCGCCTCATCACGCAGGATGCGACACCGTTGGAGACGGCGAACTCACGGCAGTCCTGGAAGCTCTCGGTATCACCGAGATCCTCAGCCTCCATCTCACGGACATCTATGCCCTTGGCGACGAAGATCGACGCAAGCTCGGCAAAGGTCATCACACCGCTAATAGAGTTGCGGAAGCGCTTGGCCACCTCGACCTTCTTGGCAAGGCATGGTCCGATGAAGACCATCTTGGCGTCTGGATACTTCTCCTTGATGATATTCACCGTATAACCCATCGGCGAGAGCGACGTGGAATGCCTGTCCTTCAGGTATGGGATATGCTTGTAGATAAGCTCCATGTATGCCGCGCAGCAGGAGGTGGTCATGAAGCCCTTTCCCTCCGTGATCTTCTCATGAAGCTCCTCAGCCTCATTTCGAGAGGTGATCTCTGCGCCCTCGGCGACCTCCACGACATCGTAGAATCCAGCCGCCTTTATAGCCGCCTTGACCTGGCCCAGCGTTCCCGGGAACTGGCCGTCTATGGCAGGGGCGATCATCGCTACCACCTTCTCGCCGCGCTTGAGCATCTTCAGCACAGGGAAGAGCCCGGAGCGCTCAACGATAGCCCCGAACGGGCAGGAACGCACGCACTTGCCGCAGCCGATGCACTTATCATGCTCGATCTCGACGAAGCCGTCCTCGTTCTTCTTGACGGCATCGACAGGACATGCCTCCTCGCATGGCACGGGGATATGCACGACGGCATGGAACGGGCAGACCTCCATGCACTTGCCGCAGCGTATGCACCTGTCCTCCTGGATATGAGCCTGACCGTTGATGAAGACGATGGCATCCTTCGGGCAGTTCGACATGCAGGGACGAGCGAAGCATCCGCGGCAGCCATCGGAGATCCTGTACTGCGACTTCGGGCAGCCAGAGCATCCCGTGATGATGGTCGTCAAGAGCGGTAGAGGCGGCTTATCCTCCTCCATCACCTCCTGCATATACTCACGGAGAGGCTTCTCCTCGTCGTCTTCCCGCTCGATATCTATGCCGGAGAGCGCCATTATGCGGTAGCGCACCATGGCCCTTTCCTTGTAGATGCAGCACCTGAACGGCGTCCGCGTCTTCGGGATGATCTCGAACGGGAGCTTATCAGCCTTCTCCACGAGGGTATCGTCAAAGAAGCACTTGAGTACCTCAGTGTCGATCTTCCTCTTCATGAGAGTGTACTGATTGTTCAGCTCAAGCATTCTTCACAGCCTCCGCGAGGAGCTTGCAGAACATATCCTGGTTCACTCCGCTATAGACCTTATCGTTGATGGATACGTATGGGGCGCTGCCATTGCCGACCTTGCACTCGTCGAGGCAGGAGCATCCCTCGATCTCGCACTCCGCAAGAATTGCCGGATCCACGAAGTCATTGTAGAGAAGCAGGTCAGCTCCTCCCTGTACGAAGCAGGCTGTTCCGAGACAGATCCTTACCTTTACCTTGGACTTCTTCATTTCATTTTCCTCCTATAGATATTCCTGTGAAGTTTCCTTCAGATATATTTCCTCAAGCGCCTTCCTCAAGCGCCCGATAATGGTTCTCCTGATGCCTATCTCGACAGGGATGTTGGGGTCCTGATGGGCCTCATTGATCTTCGTGCCGACGATGAAATGCACCTGATCGCTGTCCAGCAGCATCTCGACGAACTTCTTTGCCGGATCGTTGGGAAGATCGGCCGGATTGGTCTTCTTCTCAAGGATCGAGGCTACCTTGGACAAGGTCAGCATACCCTCTGTGACAAGGTCGATGCCCTCCATCTTCGAGGCGGGGGGCACATCCTTGGACCACGAGGAGAGATCGAGCGTCAGCTTCTTGCCGAAGAGGCGCGAGACGATCTGCGCGGTAGTGCCTCCGGAAACGATCTTCTTGCCATCGAACGACCGGATCTTCTCGCCAAGCACGGCATCGGCTTCCTTCGTGAACGGCGGCCCGGTCACGATCAGGAGGCGGCGCGGACGGCGGATGTAGATCACCACGCAGGTGATATCATCCTTGGCAGAGAGACCATCTAGGGAGTACGCCTTCTGCACGATAGCGCGTGAAAGCTCGCGCGATGATATATCAGGCTGCTTCGCGATCTCCTCGCTGATGAACCTCCTCACCCCGTCGAGCCTCCATCCCAAGGGAAGGCTCTTGCCCAGTCCTGACTGCGTCACGCCATCGGAGAACATGACAAGGCGCTCGCCTATCTGCATGTTGAACGCGGAGTGCGCGATGATCTCCTTCTTGAAGGCGCCTTCCCTCTGCAGCTCGGTGCGGCTCCGCTGCCACTGCAACGGCTCAGAGCCAGAGAAGCGCAGGGACGCGGGATTGTCATACTCGACGAGGTTCACCGCGATATGCTCCATGTTCTCGCCGTATCTTATATCGGCGATGGTGAACGTGGAGTAGCTTATCTTCCTCTCCTTACAGACAGGGAGGGTATCCATGATGATCTTGGCGCTGTGGCTGAGATCTATCGGAGAGAAGGAGAGACGGTGGGCCATGTGAGCCGTGAGCGAGGCGAGGACATTCGCCTTCACCCCGCTGCCAAGCCCGTCAGAGAGCGTGGAGACGATCTGGTTGTTCTCGGGGTTGCGCGAGAGCAGGAAGACATCGCCGCCGATCTTCTGGCCGTGCTTGAATATCTGGGCATAATCCACGTCTATGAAGATATTGTTCATGTCAGGTCTCCGCCCTCATCCTCTGTAAACGAATTGCCGTCCTCATTCGCGGCGCCATGGACGCTGAAGGCATCGATCAGCGAGTTGAGCATGATCTCCGTCTCCGCGGCGTTCTCACCGAGGAGCGAGGCGATCTGCTGAACCGTCTCAAGCGACTTCTGTATCACATCCTCCGCCTTCTTGACCACCGTCTCGCGCTTTATCGTCGGACTCGTTATATCCTCGAACATCGCTCCAAGCAGCCTCTTCTCCTCCACGAGGAAGAAGGTGACGCGGAGATACTTGTCCTTGAAGTGTATCCTGTACTGGCCTGGGTGCGAGAGATAGAACTGATCGCGGAACTTGTCTGCGAACGGCACGAAGCTCTCAAGAGGCAGCCCCTTCACCATCGAAAGCACGCCCTGGTCGATGAAGCCCTCCTCCATATCGCCGAAGATATCGAGGAACTCGGTATTGCAGTCAGCGATCTGCAGGTCGGAATCGACGATCACAACGCCCATCGGCACGGTGCGCAGCAGCACGTCCACCTTGCTCTCGGCCTCCTTGCGCATCTTCGTCACGCACATCTCGACCTCTGCCATGCCATCGAGGTAGGCCATGGCCATCTCGCGGCAGGTGTTGTAGCCGCAGCCTCCGCAGTTAAGCTCATCGGCCTTGGTAAGCTTGCCAAGCTCCACGAGTGCGCGCTTGATCTCGCTCTCGCTATGCTCGCTGTGGAACGACGCCTCCTGAGAGGGCGCGTTGGCGTTGAGGATGGAGTATCCCTTCTCAAGCAGCGCGCGCGCGAAGGCCTCATCGCCGGTGAAGAGCCCAGGCTCGTCGAGACGGGCGGTAGTCCACTCGGAAGCGGTCCTCTTCTTCTGCGCTATCGAGATATCGCCACGGGTGGCAGGACCGTTGACACAGCCGCCATCGCATCCCAGAAGCTCAAGGAACGCGGCGCTCTCCTCCTTGCCATCGAGGGCTGAAAGCACCTCCTCCATGCCGGAAAGAGGGATAGCATCGGTCTGCAGGGCCTTGGCTCCCCAGATCGACGAGGACATGATCTGCCCACCCTCGACAGGGTATATCGAGGAGATGCCCGCACGGCAAGGCACGAAATCCACATGCTCGGCCTCGATCTTATCAAGGTCTATACCCTCGGCATCGAGCCAGGCGCGAAGCTCGGAGAAGGTGATCGCGAGATCGGGGTATCCCGGGGTATTATCGGCCTCCGTCTTCTTGGCGATACATGGCCCGACGAAGACGATGACTATATCCTCGTTATATAGGCTCCTGAGATACGCGCTATGCGTCTGCAGCGGAGAGGGCACGGGAGCAAGCTTCCCGACCTTCTCAGGATAGTACTTCTTTACAAGCTCCACGACGGTCGGACACGCCGTTCCGATGAACGGGCAGCCACCATCATGCTCCCTTGCGTATATATCCAGCGCCTCGGTGACGAGAGCCGCACCGATCGCCGTCTCTGATATCTCCTTGAATCCAAGGCGCTTGAGCGCGGTGAGAAGCTCGGCCTCCCTTCCGGCGAACTCAGATGAGTAGGATGGGGCGAGCGAGCAGAAGACCGGACGGCCTGACGCGATGGCAAGCCTCACGCGCTCCACGTCATCCCTGACCTTCTTCGCGCTGTTGGGACAGACATCCACGCACTTGCCGCAGTAGACGCACCTGTCCTTCACGATCATCGCGTTACCGTCCTTGATCTGTATCGCCTTCACGGGACAGGAACGCACGCATTTGTAGCAGTCACGGCAGCTGGTGGTCTCGGTATATATAGGGTTAAGCATCCTCTCCCTCCAGCGCCTTCCTGATTATATCGATGATGCAGTCAGGATCCGTTATCCCAGAGTACTCCTTACCGCCTATCGTTATATGGGGACCATTGTTGCACTCTCCGATGCAGAGATGTCCGCCAAGCTCTATCCTGTCCGAAAGCCCGTTCTCCTCTATGAACGACTCCAGATATCCAAGCGCGGTGCTGTTGCCTCGCGCGAAACAGCTGGAGCCCATGCAAAGCTCCACTGTCAGTTTCTCCTTTTCCGCCATTTCCACTCCTAGTCAGGAAAAAGACTATACGATGAAAAGGAGTTAGTCAATAAAATGATTTGACAGATGAAAATAGCTCCGGGAATAGCAGAAAATGCCATATTATCCGGAGCTTATGCGGGATTCATGTGAACGCCATCACAACAACACGGGAATCATAGCGTCAAATCTGCGATTCATCCCCATATTTCTTCCTCAGCTTGACGGAAAGCACCGCAAAGGAGGTCGCAAGATCGGTGCGCTGTGCCACGACATCATCGGGGAGCTTGAGGTCCTTAGGCGCGAAATTCCATATCGCGCGTATCCCGCACTTCACGAGCATGTCCGCGGTCGCCTGGGCCTGCGAGGCGGGAACGGCTATCACGGCGATCGTGACGGCATGGCTCTTTATGTATCCGTTTATCGTCTCCATAGGCTGAACCTCAAGGCTGCCGATGCGTCGGCCGATCTTCCCCTCGTCCTTATCGAAGATCGCGACGATCCTCAGGCCATAGGCCGCGAATCCATCGTAGGCCGCGAGCGCCGAGCCGAGGTTCCCGGCTCCCACGATAAGCGCGTCGGTGGCGTTATCCCAGCCGAGGACATGGCGTATGGTACGGATAAGCTCCTCTATATCGAAGCCGACCTTCGGCCTGCCCTCTATGCCGGTTGCCGAGATATCCTTCCTGACCTGTATCGACTTCAGCCCCAGCTCATCGGCAAGCGTCGTCGCGCTGATATACCGCTCTCCATTCTCCCTCGCCTGGCCGAGTATCCTCAGGTATGATGGATACCTCTTGACCGTAGGTATGGGAATCATGGATCTCTGAACCTCATCTGACATATCAAAACCTCTTTCCTGCCATAAGGGCATCCCTTACCGCATCGAATGACTCATCAGGAGTAGATGCGCCCGATGTGAGCACCACCGCGCCGAGCGAGAACAGCTCGTCTGGAAGCCCCTCGGCATCAAGCGTCAGGTAAGCCTTCTTCCCCGCGCTCTCCGCAAGCGCGCACAGCTCCCTGGAATTCGCGCTCTCCTCATCGCCCACTACCACGACCGCATCAACGCCATTGAATAGCGAAGAGAGCGATTCACGCCTCTTTTCTGACGCATCACAGATAGAGTTAAGCACCTTCAGCACGATGCCGCGCCGGGCAGCCTCTCGTTCTATCGCGGAGAGCAGAGGGACGGAGAATGTCGTCTGCACTACCGCCTTATACTCCCCTGCCGCTATGCCATCCAGCTCAGCCACGGAAGCGATCACCGGGGCGTCGGGCCGCGCGCCTGAGAGCGCCTCTATCTCACTATGTCCCCTCACGCCTATGATCAGGGCCTTTCCCTCCGCATCCCGAAGCATGGACATGTTCCTCAGGACCACAGGACAGGTCGCGTCGACGATCAGGAAGCCACGTTCCTCGAAGAGGGCACGGAGGGCATCCGGTATGCCATGTGTGCGGACGATAAGCACGCCAGGCTCCACTCCATCGGGAGAGAGTATCATGCGCACACCCCTCGCCTCGAGCGATCGGGTCACGAGCCTGTTGTGGACGATGCTTCCGTATAGATAGCACGGAAGGGATCGGCGCCTCGCCTCCTCTATGGCCTCATCGGCCTTCCTGAGGGCGGCACGCACCCCTCCGCAGAATCCATGATAGCGTGGAATAAGGACATTCATACCCAATCAAAATGAGGGCAGATGAACTGCCCCCTTCTTTGCAAGCCTTAGGATAGACTCAGTTCTCTCCGTTATCCTTGCTCTCTTCCTTAGCCTCAGCCTCGGGCGTGCTCTCGGCATGGGCCTGGATCGATCCGGCCTCTCCGCCGTTCTCAAGCACAGCCTCGCCCTTGTCCTTCTCCTTGTCCTTCTTCGGAGCAGGCTTCTCAGCGCTCTTGTTCACGACAGCGGAGATGGCATTCTTGGAGAACTCGATGCGGGCGGAGTCATCGACCTTGATGACGACAGTCTGGTCCTTGACGGCGACGACGGTGCCATGGATGCCTCCGATCGTGACGACCTTATCGCCCTTCTTCATCGCATCGAGCATCGCCTTCGTCTCCTTGTCCTTCTTCTTCTGCGGCCTGATGATCAGGAAGTAGAAGATAAGGATGATAAGCGCGAACGTGATGATGGTCGTCATCATCGAAGCGGTGCTGTTAGCGCTGCCGGATGCATCGGCCGCCATGAGTGAAAGCAGTGTACTATTCATTTTTTCGATTCCTTCTTATGTTGCTATTGGTCTTATAGCATTTTATTCCCAGTAGGGCTAGCCTTCCCAGTACTTATCGACATAATGGGTCGAGAACTGCCCTTCTATGACATCATTGCCTGTACGCGAGAAGCGGAGAGGGACCGTCGGAGCGCCGTTCCTGACGTACGCGGTACGGCTGGGCTTATAGCCCTCCTTCTTGGCATAGGCGCTCATCACCGCCAGAAGGCGCAGCGTCTTCTGCGGACCGAGCTTCATCACCTTCTCAAGGTAAGGGACCTTCCCCTCCTTCCATTCGCGGTAACCGCCCTTGTCCAGATATCCGAGCGCCATCAGGAGATCGGAGGGAGCGGCATAGCCGTGGTCGGCTATCTCCCTGTCCATCTCCTCCTTTATCTTCCTCTCCAGATCCTTATCGTTCATAGCTGAAGCATACACGAAAGACGAAAAAACGGCACGGTCCAATGACGGGCCATGCCGTTTGCCTCGTTCAGTCGATTACATCATGCCGCCCATCTGGCCGCCTGCCGGAGCTGGTGGCTCTGGTGCGGGGATGTCAGTGACAGCGCACTCGGTGGTAAGGATCAGGGACGCGATCGATGCAGCGTTCTGCAGCGCGGACCTCGTGACCTTCACAGGATCGATGATTCCGCTCTCGACCATGTTCACCCACTTCATCGCATTGGCATCATAGCCGACGCCCGCCTTCTCGTTCTTGCACTTGTCAGCAATGATAGAACCATCGACGCCAGCGTTCTCCGCGATCTGCCTGATAGGCTCCTCAAGGGCGCGGATGACGATTCTGTAGCCGACCTTCTCCTCCTCGGAGAGTGCCGAGAGATCGTTCTTGGACAGCTCGTTGACAGCCTGCACGAGAGCGACGCCACCGCCAGGGATGACTCCCTCCTCGATAGCGGCACGGGTTGCGGAAAGCGCATCCTCTACCCTGTGCTTCTTCTCCTTCAGCTCGACCTCGGTTGCGGCACCGACATTCACGACAGCGACTCCGCCAGCAAGCTTCGCAAGCCTCTCCTGGAGCTTCTCCCTGTCATAGTCAGAGGTGCAGTCCTCGATCTGCATCTTGATCTGGGCGATGCGGTCGCGGATAGCATCGGAAGCACCGGCTCCGTTGATGATCGTGGTGTTCTCCTTCTCGACCTTGACGCTCTTCGCCCTGCCGAGCATGGAGATATCCGCATTCTCGAGCTTCATGCCAAGCTCCTCGGTGATGACCTGGCCGCCAGTGAGGATAGCGATATCCTCAAGCATGGCCTTGCGCCTGTCGCCGAATCCAGGAGCCTTGACCGCAACCACGTTGAGAGTGCCGCGGACAGCGTTAAGCACGAGGGTCGCGAGAGCCTCGCCATCGACATCCTCGGCGATGATAAGGAGCGGCTTGCCGGACTGAGCCACGCGCTCAAGCAGCGGCAGAAGATCCTTCATCGAAGATATCTTCTTGTCATAGATAAGGATGTACGGGTTGTCAAGGACAGCCGTCATCGTATCCCTGTTATTGCAGAAGTAAGCGGAGAGATAGCCGCGGTCGAACTGCATGCCCTCGACGAAGTCAACGGTGGTCTCGATCGTCTTGGACTCCTCGACGGTAATGACTCCATCCTTGCCGACCTTGTCCATGGCATTGGCGATCTCGTCTCCGATCGTCCTGTCGTTATTGGCGGAGATGGAAGCGACCTGCGCGATCTCCTCCTTGTCCTGGATCATCTTGGCTTCCTTCTTGATGCAGGCCACTGCATCAGCGACAGCCTTGTCGATGCCCCTCTTGATTCCCATCGGGTTGACGCCTGCGGCGACGCTCTTCATGCCTTCCTTGGTAATGGACCAGGCAAGGACGGTAGCCGTGGTGGTTCCGTCTCCAGCGACATCATTGGTCTTTGCCGCGACTTCCTTGAGAAGCTGCGCGCCCATGTTCTCAAACGGATCCTCAAGCTCGATCTCACGCGCCACGGACACGCCATCCTTGGTCACGGTAGGAGCGCCATACTTCTTATCAAGAAGAACAAGGCGTCCCTTAGGACCAAGCGTGGTCATGACGGCCTTGGAGATCTTCTCAACGCCATTGACCAGGGACTTCCTGGCTTCTTCGTTGAACTGAAGCTGCTTTGCCATATCTGTATCCTCTCCTTAACGATTCATATTAAGATGGCATCTCTGCCAATTCGTAAAATATACATAATCCGTTAAGTCGGCAAGAGGAGGTGTAGATCTTCCCTGATAAAGGGGGCTTCAAGGCTCCGGGATATCCCTCTTATGGACGACCGTTCCTGGGCACGGCACTCCCCTTTCATACCGGAAAGCCTCAGCAAGCCCCTCGGAAAGACCAGAGAAGAAATCGGCATCAGCGAAGTTCTCCTCGATCTCCTCGATGCTCAGCCTTGATCTGAATACGGTTTCGTCCATGCTCATCCCTCACCTCCTTGCCTATCATCATAATCCAACCTCTCCTGACGTAAAAGGGCCACCTACGACATACGCAGATGGCCCCTGGACAGCGATCAGAGAAGCATCACTCCCATTCCTTGATGCCCTTGAGTATCTTCTCCTTCTTGCGCCTTCTCGGATCGATCGAGTTCTCCACGAGGCGCACGATGCGTGTCAGGACCGCGGAGATCACGAAGTACATGATCGCGGTGACGATCAGAGGGAAGAACGCCTCATAGGTGCGGCTACGGACAAGGTCGCTTATCTTCGTCAGGTCCAGTACCGCTATATAGCCGACGACGGAGGTCTCCTTGATCAGCGTCACCACATCATTGCGGTAGATTGGCAGGAAGTGCTGCGCCGCCTGTGGCAGGATGATGCGGAAGAAGCTCTGGCTGTCGGAATAGCCAAGCGCAGTGGAGGCCTCGAACTGGCCGCGTCCGATGGCGTTGCAGCCCACGCGCAGCATATCGATCATCGAGCAGGCGAACATCAGCGAGAACCCTACCACGGATACCCACATGCCGCTCAGCGAAGAGGAGCCGAAGATGATGTAGTAGAGGATCATCAGGAGGAGTACCGTCGGCATCCCATGGATAAGCCACAGGAAGACATTGGTCGCGCCGTTGGCAAGGCGCGCACCGCGTCGGCAGAGCATGAAGATCAGGAAGCCGAGTACCGTTCCGGCGATGATGGACGCCACCGTGATAAGCACCGTCACCCCGGCGCCCTGCACAAAGAGCTTCCACCTGCCCTCCCTCATGAAGGTCTTGTTGAAGCTCTCGGCAAGCTGCTCGAAGAAGCCTATCCCGCTCTCATCCTCTCCTTCTATCACGAGGCGGATTGGCGTCGAGTAGTAGACATCGGAGAGCGTTCCCGTCTCATTGCGCTCGGCGCTTACGACGATGTTCATCCCGATATCGTACTTACCGCTCTCGACGCGAAAGGCACCTCATAGAACTCAGGGGTATAGCCATAGGCGCGGGCGAAGCGGCAGGCGAAGTCGACATCGAAGCCCGAGATATTGCCGTTGCTGATGAACGAGAACGGCTCGTAGCCTCCCTCTACGGCTATGGAGATGACGCCGTTCTCACCGGTGAAGCCCGTGGTGTCACAGGTATCGTTCACAGGATCGAAGTCCGCGATCCAGTAGTCATACAGTTCATCCAGAAGCCCGTTCTCACGGCTCTCGGCGATGAACGCGTTGAGTTCCGAGAGGATCCTGTCCTGCTTCTCGTTATTGCCGATTATGCATGTCGCGTTGATATACCCGGCAGGCTCCTCAAGCACGGCAAGATCGGGATGGTTCTTCTTCTGCACGCCATAGCTGACTTCCTCTATCAGATACGCGTCGATCTTCCCGGACTGCAGCGCGAGGATCATGTCGTTAGGCATCGTGTAGTACTGGAACGTGGTGTTCGGGACACGGGAGCGGATGAGATCCTCATAGAGGACAGCCGTCTGCACCCCGATATCATGACCGTTAAGGTCCTCGATCGTGGTGTATTCCGAAGCCGAGGCCGCACTGCCTGCGACAAGGCAGAGCAGGGCCAGGAGAACAAGAAGCCTTCTCATCACTCTTCCTCCATCCATCTGAAGCGCATGGATATCACATGCTCGTAGCCATTCGGGTCATCCTTGAGATCCTCCTGCCTTACATCGGTAGTAGGCTCCGACAGAAGATCAAGGAAGAGCTTGCTTCCTGAGGAATGCACGTCGAACCTCTCGCCCTTATAGCAGATGAGCATAGAGAGTATATCGAGCTTCTCGGAGTACTCGACCTTCACCAGGATATCAGGCACCTCGGCCTCTACCGCGATGTTGTTGATACAGATCTCCTCGAACGCGAGCATGAGCTTTGAAAGCCTTTCCGCCTCGATCAGGAGCTTCTCGCCATACGCGTTAAGCTCATCGTTCATCGCCTCCACGTCGAAGTCCGTCGACTTGATGCGGTATGTAAGCGACGAGAGGCGCTGTATGAAGCGCTTGGTGATCTCGTTCTGCGGATGCTCGAAGATCTGCTTCGGAGTACCTTCCTCAAGGATGTAGCCGTCGTACATGAAGATGATGCGGTTGGAGATCTTCCTCGCGAAATCCATCTCATGGGTGACGATCATCATCGTCGTGCCGCTCTTGGCAAGCATCTTTATAACCGACTGTACCTCTCCGATCATCGAGGGATCGAGGGCGCTGGTCGGCTCATCGAAGAGGATGATGTCAGGATCCATGGCCAGCGTGCGAGCTATCGCTATACGCTGCTGCTGACCGCCGGAAAGCTCATCAGGATAGGCAAACACCTTCGAGGCAAGGCCGACCTGCTGCAGGAGATACATCGCCTTGTCGTAGGCCTCCTGACGGCTCCTGCCCAGAAGCGTTATCTGCGGGTTCATGATGTTCTCGATTATCGTGAGATGCCCGAAGAGGTTGAACGACTGGAATACCATTCCCATCTTCTTACGGATCTCGTTGAGGTTGCAGCCCTTCGCGGTTATATCCTGCCCGTCTACTATTATGCTTCCTTCCGTCGGCTCGGTCAGCATGTTTATGCATCTGAGAAGGGTCGACTTGCCTGTGCCGGAAGGTCCGATTACCGATATCACATCACCATTGTTTATGGTTATGCTGATATCCTTCAGCGGGATCGTATCATCGTCAAATACTTTCCTAAGGTGCTTAATCTCTATCATCGCACTCCCCTGAGGGACAATCATCCGCTACTCGCATCCGATAGTCCTGATATATTCAACGTTATTCATCGTGAGGTATTTATAGCACGAGTTGCCTGTGGGATAAAGCATTACAGCCTGCATCATGTTCAATTTCCGCCCTCAAGCCACGCATCGGCCCTCGTGGCCACGTTCTCCTCGAGATTACGGAAGAAGAACTGATAGTCATAGAGGTGATACACGCCTGAAGGGAAGAGCCCGTTCTCGTACTCTCCAGGCTCGATATCCACGGCCCGGAGGGTTCCTCTCTCAGGATCGATATAAGTCCCGGTCATGAACGGGATCTCCTCCACCACGGCACCGGAATAATCGGTAAGGCAGCCGCCCTTGTTGAGCGACCTGTCAGCGAGGGCGCTATCGGTGCGCCAGCTGAGAGGATTGATAGAGAGCGTCCTCACGCCAGCGGGGACTATGATGGAATCATATATCCCCTCGGCCTCCGTGTTGAATGAGACGATCACGCCCGTGTCATCCTCACGCTCGGCCATCCTTAGGTGAGGGTATGCCTCAAGATCCGCCTCCGTGACCTTCCAGCCGATGCAGTATGCCGCAACGAGCCTCTCCTGCAGCCAAGGATCCGCGAAATGCTCCTCAAGCAGCATCAGCACGAGCTGCGCCCCCTGCGAGAAGCCTGCTAGGATGAACGGACGGCCCCCATTGATATTCTCCAGATAATAGGTGAAGGCCTCCTTGATATCCGCATAGGCAATCTGAAGATGCTCTCCCTCCTCAGCGATCCGTGCCTTATATATAGGGAAGGTCATCTGGCGGTAGAAGGGAGCATACATCACGGCGGTATCCTCATAGATGCCCCGCTCCATGTTCAGCGCGCCGACGAACGAGGCCTTCGTCTCCTCATCATCAAGAGACATGTTGAGGTTACCCTCCTCTCCCATATCGACGGTGGGACAGATGAGGAAGAGGTCCACGTCCTTTCCCTCTCCTTCCGCGTAGTATGCCCATGAGGAGATATCCGAGTAATCAGGAGAGACCTCCATGCTCTGGCATGAGATGAGAAAGAGCGGGATGAGCAATGAAAGCAAAGCCTTGGCGATCTGTCTTCTGAGCATACCGGCCTCCCCTTGAGTGAACGCGACAACATTATCAGAGAAAGACAGTATGGGCAACGGCTAGGGGAAAGAATCAGATAAATAGAGCGAAATACTGCGGCAGGGAAAGCCCCCTGCCGATATTCCCATCAATAAGGAATCCCCCCAGCCATCGGTTTGTGCGCATTATACATGTATTTATATAATAAGAAATTATTACACATGGGCCCAATCAATGGACAATGAACGTGAATCTTTTTCGACTATCCATATGGTAAAAAAAGCATATTTCTGGCCTTTAGTCCTTAAGAGCGGTTATAGACCACATATACTCAATTCTAGAGGAGAAAGCGTGATTATGATCAGGCAAATCCGTGAGATTACGAGGATTCGTTCCATCTGATTTCACAGATTTATTCCTTTAGATTCTAAAATACAGGCCGTGGAAATAAGGGAAGATGAAATGATATCATCGGTCGAGGGGTGAGTATGAGAATCAGGATCAGGTTGCTGGAAGGACATGACATAGCGCTGATGCTGACAGGTATCATTGGCATGGGGATATCCCTCTCGGCACTTCTGAAGGTAGGGTATGGAACGGATACCTCATCCTTCATGAACGCCTCGATCGCCCTTCGTACCGGGATAAGCCTGGGAACGGTCATGGTGACGCTCAATGCGATCCAGTTCATCGCGGAAATCATCTGGGGACGGCGCTTCATAGGGCTAGGAACGATCGTGAACATGGCGGCTATCGGCTACATATCCGATATCTGCACGATGCTGGAGGAGCGCTATCTTCCAGAATGGCTCTTCACCGCACAGCCATACCGCACGGCCACATTCGCCATAGCCCTGGTCTTCTTCCTCATATCGGTAGCTTTATACATGAATTCGGAGACAGGATTGGCACCATACGATGCCATTCCGACCATCATCAGCTCCAGTATCCACCTCCCCTTCTTCGCCGTGCGCATGGCCTGGGACTTCCTCGCGATAGCCATAGGCGTCGCGGTCGGCGGGCATCTGACCATCGGTACCGTGATACTCGCCTTCACGATGGGACCTACGGTCGCATGGATAGGAAGGATGATGAAGAAACCCGTAGCATCCATCTAGCGGAGAGCGGCGCTTTCTGCTATACCTCCTCAGTCAGGATACCTCGATGAAGATACTCTATCAGATAGCCATCATATTCGCGCTCTGCCTCACAGGAGAGATAATCAGCGCGATCCTTCCCTTCCCGTTCCCGGCATCCATATCGGCGATGCTGCTTCTGCTCCTTGCATTATTCTCTGGAGCCTTGAAGATCGACCACATAAAGGAGAAGAGCGACTTCCTCCTCTCGAACATGGCGTTCTTCTTCATACCTGCTGGCGTGAAGGTCGTCGAGCATCTCGAGCTTATCACATCGATCTGGTGGCGTTTCCTGATCGTGGTGGTCGTATCGACGGTAGCGGTATTCCTAGTGACGGCAGGAACTGTAAGCCTCGTGCTGAGGCTTGAGGAGAGAAGACGATGAAGGAGATGATCTGCACCTCCCCGTTCTTCGGGATAACCCTCTCCATAATCGCCTATAGCATCGGATGCTTCATAAACAGGAAGACGAGGCTGGCGCTCCTCAATCCGCTCCTCATCTCCTACATTCTAATAATACCCTCCCTCCTCCTCTTCGATATCCCGCTGGAGTGGTATGACGAGGGTGGAGATATCATCAACATGTTCCTCTCCCCTGCCACAGCCGTGCTGGCCATCACGATTTACAGGCAGAGGGACATATTGAGAAAGCACATCGCGGCAGTCCTTGCAGGAAGCCTTGCAGGCTCCGCTTCCTCCATCCTGATAGTATTCGTCCTCTGCCGTGCCCTCGGTCTGGATGACACGATCATGGCATCGCTTCTTCCAAAGAGCATCACCACGCCGATGGCGATAGCCGTCTCCGAGAGCCTTGGCGGCATACAGGCAATCACGGTGCTGTCGGTGATCGTAACGGGAATACTCGGAAGCATCATAGGCCCGGTGATGATAAGGCTCTTCCGCATCAGGAGCGAGATAGCCCAGGGCATGGCAATGGGAGCCGCAAGCCACGCGGTAGGCACAAGCAAGGCGATAGAGAGAGCTTGGAGAGATACAGGGTGCCCTCTCCTCAATCGCCCTTGTCATGTCAGGGATAATAACGGTGGTACTGTCACTGCTGATCTTCGGATGACAAGGAGAACAAATATTACAGATACTGAGGAGTCTTCTCATCAACCATATCAGGAAGATTTCTCCGCCCGTATACGACCCTTGATATATATACTCGGTGCATCTCCGCATCTACTTTATATAAGACGATATAATTACCTACGGCTATCTTACGGTATCCTTTCGCATTCAAAACGGCATCATTGCACTCACTGTAAAGGAAAGGCATCTGGGATAGATGATCCAGATTCTCAGAAAAATCCTCTAGGAAGGATTCAGCAGCGGGCTTATTGCATAAGACACTTCCAATATAATCAAGCAGATCTGACAGGTCCTTCTCCGCGGGAGTGGTAATGATGATATCAAAGTCCATGCTTTTCCTTTAACCTGGCAATGACTACATCGGCTTTTTCGTATTGTCCTTTCCTTATAGCCTCCTCCGCAACCTCAACCTTTGCACGGACATCATTTATCCATTGCGTCCGCTCATAAGTCTCCATGCTCATTATTACCATGGCACCATATCCATTCTTTGTTACGAAAATCGGTTCAGCAACTTCTTCACAGAGATTCAGTACATCAGAGGTATCTTTTAGATCTCTTATAGGAATTATCTTAGGCATCCTTATCTCCTTATGACATGATAATAACATAAAAATCCCATAATATATAACTAAGATACATACACAACCATCTGAGCCTTTATTCCTAACAGAAAGCCGGGCACTAGGCCCGGCAAGATGGCACATGGATTAGTTCCAAGCTTCCAGTTTTGATTACCTCACACTGCAGCTCCCATCAGGAGGTTAGGCAGGAACATCGAGACTGCTGGGATGTAAGTGACCATCAGAAGCACGATGACCATGCAGATGTAGAACGGGATAAGTGCCTTTGACACCTTCTCGATCGACATATGGCCGACCGCGCAGCCAGCGAAGAGCGTCGTTCCTACAGGAGGAGTGAGGCTTCCTACGGCGAGGTTCATCATGACGATGATGCCGAAGTGGACCGGATCGACTCCGAACTGCTCGACGGCAGGAAGGAGGATCGGCGTCGTGATGAGGATCAGCGGGGCAACGTCCATGAAGCAGCCGAGTACCAGGAGAAGCACGTTGATCATCATCAGCAGCACGAACTTGTTGTTCGTGACGGTGAGCATGAAGTTCGTGATCATCGAAGGTACTTGCAGATAGCTCATCAGGTAGCAGAACGCGTTGGCGCTCGCGATGATGGCGAGGATCATGGCCAGCGTCTTGAGGGTTCCCTTGAGGATCCTCCAGACCTCTGTGATCTTCACTGAGCGGTACACGACGAAGGTCAGGAACGCAGCGTAGACACACGCGATGGCGGCGCTTTCGGTAACGGTGAAGATACCGGAGGAGCAGCCTACGATGATGATGACGATCGTGATAAGCGCCAGAACACCGTTGAGGCATGTGCGTAACGCTTCCTTGAGCGTGTACTTAGGACCGCGGGGGAAGTTCTCCTTGATCGTCATGCGGCGGACGAGGATCATCATCGCGACGCAGAGGAGGAGTCCAGGAAGGATTCCGGCAAGGAAGAGACGACCGGTCGATACACCGCCTGCAGCCTGGCCATAGATGACCATGTTGTGGCTTGGCGGGATCAGCAGCGCCTGGGTAGCGGTGGCTACCGTGATGGCGATGGTGAAGTCCTTTCTATAGCCGTTCTTCTCCATCATCGGGATCGTGATCGAACCGAGGGAGCTTACGTCAGCCGTCGGGGATCCGGAGATACCGCCGAAGAAGGTCGAGTCGATGACGTTCGCATATGCAAGGCCACCGCGGAACCTACCCACAAGCACGTCCGCAACCGCGACAAGGCGGTCGGAGATACCGCCGGCGCTCATCAGGTCTCCTGCGAGGATGAAGAACGGGATTGCCAGGAACGAGAACGACTGCACGCCGTCGCCGAGCCTCAGGAAGACCGAGGAGATCAGAGCCGGATTGACATACAGGCATGTGACAACGCTCGCGCCAAGGAGGCTGAACGTTACCGGCACGCGGATGATCATCATGATGAAGAATGAAACGAAAAGAATCGTGATTGCTACTGTGATGCTCATCTTATTACTCCTCGTCCTTTATGTCCTTAGCGCTGTCACCAACGCCGTCGATGAAGTTCTGCCTGCCCTCTGACTTATAGAGGCCGCAGAGCTGTGAGATCAGCACCGCGGAGCAGAGTACTCCACTTATAACCGTAACCAGATACAGATACTTCCTCGGAAGCCCCGTGATCGTGAGCTTGGCGTACGTCCTGTTCATCAGGAGGCGGCCATACCAGATCATGCAGAGAGACACCAGGAGCATCACCACATCCGAGATATATACGAAGGAAATCCTTGCCTTCTTAGGAAAGTATTTCGCGAAAGCCTCTACCCTTATATGCAGATCCTCCTTTATTCCCACAGGCAGCAGGAGGAACATCAGAGTATCAAGGAGGAAGAGCATTATCTCCTCACACCAGCTTATATTCCCCCCGAAGGCCCTGAATACGACCTGCAGCGTGACCACGACTGCCATGAAGAGGAGAATGATCTTGCAGATGGACTCGACGGCCACGAAGACCAGATCCATCACCTTCTCTACTTTTTCCTTAACCATAGAAAAACCCCAATAAAGAATACTGTTCCCGGGGCGGTCCCCGAGAACAGATATCAAGCGATTAAAGCCTTACCTTCCGAGAACCTCGTTGATGGACTCGATCCAGTCGCCGTACTCGACGCTGTACTCCTCATAGAGCGGAGCCATGGCATCGAAGAAGGAATCCTGGACCTCCGGAGCCGGCGTCGTGATGATAGCGCCACCAGCGGTGAGCTTTGCCTTGGCATCCTCGATGGAAGCGTCCCAGATCTCCCTGTCGTATGCAGTAGCCTCATCCATGGCGCGGAGCATCATCTGCTGATCCTCCTCGGAAAATGAGTTCCAGACGTCGAGGTTGAATACGATGGTATCCATACCGGTGGTGTGGTTGTCGAGCGTGACATACTTGGCGACCTCATAGAGGGAGTCGGCAAGGATGGTGTTGAGGTTATTCTCGCCGCCCTGGCATACACCGGTCTGAAGAGCCGAGTACATCTCGTTAGCGGAAACGTTGACAGGGTTTGCACCAAGCAGGCTTACCAGAGAGAGCATGACATGGTTCTGCTGCACGCGGATCGTCCTTCCGGAGAAGTCCTCGATCGTCTCTACAGGGAACGTGGTGTAGAAGCACCTTGAGCCGTTATCGGTGAAGCCGATACCCCTGAGGCCATACTCCTCAAGACCTGTAAGGACCCTGTCGCCCACCTCGCTCTCAAGGACCTTCCACATCTCGTTGCCATCGCGGAAGAGGAACGGGAGGTTGAATACCTGGAGATCATCATAGAAGCCGCTGAGGGTTCCGATGGAGAACTTTCCGATATCCACGGTGCCCATCTGGAGCTGCTCAAGGTAGCTGATCTCATCTCCGAGGGTATTTGCATAGATCTCGACCGTGATCCTTCCCTCCGAATACTCCTTCACCTTGTCGGCGAAGTAGCTAAGGGCCTTCGTCGTAGGATAGTCAAGCGCCGCATCGGTAGCGAGCCTGAGCGTCCTTGGTCCATCGGACTCCTTGGAGCCGCCAGCGAAGACGGAGGTCATTGCAAGCATTGCAACAAGTACGAATACGAGAGCTTTCTTCATTTTCATAACTCCTTTTGAAAAACACAACCTGTTGGTTTTATCACATATCCCTGATACCGGGCATATATCCTTAGCTGAATGACTTGCCATAGAGCTCGTCGAGCTTGGCAGAGAGCTTCGCGATCGCCTCCTCATACTGGGCGTCGGTCAGGAGCCCCTTCGGATGGCTATCATCGAACGGGGATCCCCAGTCGAGGCCGCCCTCATACTTCGGAACGACATGCACATGCACGTGCGGAACGAGGTCGCCGAAGGTGGCGTAGTTGATCTTGTTAGGGCCATAGACCTCCCAGATCGCCTTGGCAGTGACGGCCACATCGTAGAAGTATCCCTCTCTTTCTTCTTTAGTAAGCTGGAAATACTCGGTCTTGTGATCCTTGAACTGCACGACGCAGCGGCCAGGATGCTTCTGATCCCTGTTAAGATATATCTTGGAATACTGAGTCTCCTTGATAAGTATCATGAGGCTTCTCAGCTTCTCTCCGTTCTCGCAGTAGAAACAATCGCTCATTGCTTTTCTTCTCCTTTTTTCATGCGCGTTCCGCATCTCTTACGCTTTGGATTCTACCACAAGAATCCTACATGTCAACAACATGTTTCAAAACTTGTTGAGATTTTTGTTGACAACCCCAAATACCGGTGTTAGTTTGAAATTGAAAACAAACCTGTTGTATCTATTTTTGGAGGGTGTCATGAATTTCGAGATAGTAATGAATCGTCAGGTTATCTTCGGAGAGAACAAGGTTGAGATGCTTCCCGGCCTTCTCAAGTGGTATGGCAAGAAGAAGGTCATGCTCGTCTCCTATCCAACCACGATCGGCGGCTTCAAGCGCGTTGCCGATCTGCTCACGTCCAACGGCATCGAGTATGCCTCTCTTGTCGTGACCGGAGAGCCTGATCTAAAGATCATAGACGGCGGAAGGGACAAGTTCCTCGCCGAGGGATGCGACTGCACGGTCGCCCTGGGCGGCGGCAGCGTCATCGACGCGGCTAAGAGCATCGGCATGCTCGCGGTGAACGGCGGATGCATCGAGGACTACCAGATGAGGGGAAAGGAAGTGACGGTCGAGCCGCCTCTCTTCATCGCGATCCCGACCACGAGCGGAACGGGAGCCGAGGCTACCAAGACCGCCGTTGTCTGCAATAACAACAACCACCTCAAGAAGAGCCTCTATCATACGACGATGATCGCTGATGTCGTCATCCTCGACCCGACCTTCACGGTAGAGCTTCCACGCCCTGTAACGAGCGCTACGGGAATGGATGCCCTCAGCCATGCCATCGAGTCATATGTATCGCTCAACGCGAGCCCGCTTACCGAGATGTACGGACTCAAGGCGATGGAGCTTATCAACAAGTACCTCAAGAGGGCCTGCGAGCATCCAGAGGATCTCGAGGCAAGGGGCGCGATGATGCTCGCCTCCTACTGCGGCGGAGTCGCCATCACGGCAGGAATCGGCATCGCGCACATCATGGCCCAGCCGCTTGGAGGATACTACGGTATCCCGCACGGAGATGCATGCTCGATCTTCCTTCCGGGCGCCATGACGCTCAACCTCCCCTACGCCACCAAGAAGTATGCTGATATCGCGAAGGCCCTCGGCGTCTATGTCGACGGACTGAGCGACGAGGAGAACGGCAAGAAGGCCATCGAGAGGGTTCGCCAGCTCCAGGAGGAGATCGGCGCTCCGAAGTGCCTCAAGGGCTACATGAAGGAAGTGCCTGACATGGATGAGCTTGTCGACATCATCAAGAGGACGACCGGACACATCAAGTGCAACCCGAAGCCGCTTGACGAGCAGCTCATGATCGACGCCTTCAACATGGCGATGGAGGACTGAGGAAATACGCCGGAAAGCAGGCAAGGCATCTTGTCTGCTTTTTGGCAACATGTTACATAAATATTGAAACATCTATTTCCACATCGAAGGACGCAGGGTAACCATGTTCAGATATCAGAAGGTATACGGAATATACAAGGAGAAGATACTAAACGGCTCTATCAAGGGAGGAAGCCTGCTTCCTTCCGAGAATACCCTTGCCAATGAATTCGATGTGGACAGAAGCACGATCCGCCGTGCCCTCCAGATGCTCGTCGATGACGGGCTCGTGGAGAAGAGCGCGGGAAAGGGAACGATCGTCATAGGCCGCAACCTGGCCTCGGAGCCGGGGAAGGCGGCCATCGGCACGAACAAGAACATCGGCTTCCTGCTTCCCAGCGGGAACGCCATAACGGAGCAGTTCTACTCGCTCCTCTTCTACGAACTCGAGCAGATACTCCAGAGACACAGCTACTCCCTCATCTACTCCACGCTGGACAGCGGGGCCGACCTGAGCGACACGATACGCAGCCTCAACCTCGTAGGATGCGCCTTCGTCAGCAACGTCGACCAGAAGCTCGTCCAGGAGGCGATAGCCCTCGATTTCCCCTGCATAATGCTCAACAGCTACAGCCCGCTCATCCCCTCCGTACTCACCGATAACGAGGAAGGAGGCTACCTCGCGGGAAGGTATCTCTGCGAGAAGGGCCATAGGCGCTTCTTCCTGATCACCGGCGTGCGCTCATACACGACGAACCAGGAGAGGCTCGACGGCTTCCGCCGCGCGATGCATGAGTACGGGATAAGCGAATCCGACTACAGGATCGGGATATCCGAATCATGGGAGAGAGACGGTGGCGAGAAGTGCGTGGCTGAGTACCTGAGGAGCGAGAAGAGGATAGCCAGCGCGATGTTCGCGTTCAACGACCGCTTGGCCTATGGCGCGATAAAGGCCATCAGCAATGCCGGGCTGAGCGTTCCCGAGGATATATCCGTCGTAGGCTTCGATAACCTCAACGCCTCGCTCGGTACCACCGAGCTGACATCCATAGAGGCACACGTCAGCACGATAGCCGAGGGAGCGGCCCAGGCGCTGCTATGGCAGATCAGCGGAGGCCGCAAGCTTCCGATGAGGATCGACAGCCCTGTGGAGCTTATCGAGGGCAGCACGGTCAAGGCGATCTGAGAGGATAGATTTCAATAGCACATACCGACCCTGCGCTTGCAGGAAGATCATCCATGGCAGGACGAGAGGAAGCCTGCCACCTAGGAGGTTAGCATGGAACTCAATAGCCAGAGGGTACGCAAGCTGGCACCGGAGAACGATCCGCTGAAGATCGGGATGGGATGGACGATAGAGGATCTGGACAAGCCGCAGATCATGGTTGAAAGCACCTTCGGCGACAGCCATCCGGGCTCGGCGCATCTCGACAAGCTCGTCGAGGCCGCAGTCAAGGGCATAAGCGATGAGGGAGGCAAGGGCGCCAGGTACTACACCACGGACATATGCGACGGCATCGCGCAGGGCCACGACGGGATGAACTACTCCCTCGTGAGCCGCGACATGATCGCCAACATGATCGAGATACACGGGAACAGCACGGGCTTCGACGCGGCGGTGTACATCGCGTCCTGCGACAAGTCCGTGCCGGGTTGCCTGATGGGGCTCGGAAGGCTTGACCTGCCCTCGATCTTCATCACGGGAGGCGTGATGGATGCCGGCCCGGACCTCCTGACGCTCGAGCAGATCGGCGCCTACTCGGCCATGTGCGCCAGGGGCGAGATAACCGAGGAGAAGCTTGACTACTACAAGCAGCATGCCTGCCCCAGCTGCGGCGCATGCTCCTTCATGGGCACGGCCAGTACGATGCAGATCATGGCGGAGGCGCTGGGGCTGATGCTCCCGGGAACGGCACTGCTGCCTGCGACGAGCAAGGAGCTTGTGGAGGCGGCATACGAGGCCGGAAGGCAGTCGGTGAGGCTCGCCAGGAGCGGGAAGAAGGCAAGCGACATAGTGACGATGGAGAGCTTCGAGAACGCGATCATGGTCCATGCCGCCATCTCGGGATCCACAAACAGCCTGCTGCATATCCCCTCGATAGCGCATGAGTTCGGCTTCGAGATCGACAGCGACACCTTCGACAGGATGCACAGGGGAGCCCATTACCTCCTGGATATCCGCCCGGCAGGCAGATGGCCGGCCCAGTTCTTCTACTATGCCGGCGGAGTGCCTGCGGTGATGGAGGAGATCAAGTCCCAGCTCCATCTCGATGTCATGACCGTCACGGGCAAGACGCTCGGGGAGAACCTCGAGGAGCTGAGGAAGAGCGGCTATTACGAGAAGTGCGAGAGGTACCTCGAGAAGCGGGGACTCAAGAGGACTGATGTCATCCGCACGTTCGATGAGCCGATCGGCACGGACGGCACCGTCGCGATCCTCAAGGGCAACCTCGCTCCGGAAGGCGCGGTGGTAAAGCACTCCGCGGTTCCTAAGGAGATGTTCGAGGCAGTGCTTCGCGCCCGTCCGTTCGACTGCGAGGAGGATGCGATAGCCGCGGTCCTGGCGCATGATATCAAGCCGGGAGACGCGGTGATCATCCGCTACGAGGGGCCGAAGGGCTCTGGTATGCCTGAGATGTTCTACACGACCGAGGCGATCTCCAGCGACGGCGAGCTGGGGAAGACGATAGCCCTCATAACCGACGGGCGCTTCTCCGGCGCGAGCAAGGGACCAGCGATCGGGCATGTCAGCCCAGAGGCAGCGGAAGGCGGTCCGATAGCGCTCCTGGAGGAAGGGGACCTGATAGAGATCTCGATACCGGGACGCAGGCTCAACATCATCGGCATCAAGGGCGAGAGGAAGAGCCCGGAGGAGGTCGGGAAGGTGCTTGAGGAGAGGAGGAAGGCATGGAAGCCCAAGGCCCCGCGCTACCCCTCAGGCGTACTCAGCCTCTTCAGCCGCCATGCCGTCAGCCCAATGAAGGGCGGATACATGGAGTAAGCGGAAAGATAGCTCAATACCGATGGAAGCAGGTCAAACGGCCTGCTTCCTTGCATTTCAGGACATCGCAAAGAGTATTTCCTCCTATATTCAGTAGCAAAGCAAAATCAGAAACCGATATTCGGTAAATCGTGTTGATTGCAGGTAATATATGTTTTAACATATAAATCAGGAGGGGAAGATGCCAACGATCTTCAAATACTTCAACCTACGTATCACCATGAATCCAAGAGGAAATGAGCATAATCCTCCCCACGTACATGCATACTACAAGGATGACCTTGCCATCATAGATATCAAATCAGGTGAGATAACAAAAGGTTATATTCCCAATGATCAATATCAGATCGCAAGGCGCTTCATAGAAGAGAACCGCGAAACCCTGCTGACGCTATGGGAAGAGGATCCGCAGGATTTCGACAGATTCTGAGGAGGCTTCATGAATCATAACATCAAGGAAATAAAGATGAAGGACAATATGATCCTAGAAGCTACGTTCTTCTCTGGGGATATCAAGGATTTCTGCGTCTCATCGCTTTTCGAGAAGCATCCGGAATACAAGGTCCTTGAGGCGAACAAGGATCTTTGGGAAAACGCGGTCCTACTGCCTCAGGGGAGCGGCGTATACTTCAATGATGACCTCGACCTGACTGTTGAGGAGATATGGAGAGACGGAAAGCCAGCAGGCAAGGCCGCAGTAGAACCAAGGTATGCGATCGCATATGCCATATCCTCAACGAGGGAGGAAAAGGGGCTCAGCCAGAAGCAGCTATCACTGCTCTCAGGAGTCAGCCAGTGTGATATCTCCCGGATCGAAGGAGGAGTCGCGAATCCGACGGTGGAGACTATCAGCAAGCTGTGCAGCGTACTTGGGCTTGAGATGCATCTATCGAAGACGATTGCCTGAATATTCAGGACATCGTATGCAGCTTCTTCATATACTCAGTCGGAGGTATTCCCTCTACCTTCCTGAAGACCTTTGAGAAGTAGTAGATATTATGGAAGCCCAGGGACAGCGCGATATCCGCGATACGGCTCTCCTGCCCCTCTCCCATCAGCTCCTTCGCCCGTTCGATCTTCATCGTGTTTATATAGTCCACCAGGCTCATGCCCATGATGCGCTTGAAGCTCTTGGACATATAGCCGGGGGACACGCAGGCATACTCCGCCACATCCCCCAGCGATATCCTCTCCGTGATATGCGCCAGGATATACTCACGGGCCTTGTCAGCGACCCCGCCGCCTCCCCTTCCCTTACTCCCCAGAAGCGTCACGAGGCCGCTCTCAGCATCATCAAGGAACGTCTCTGCCTCGCTGCGGCGCGTGATGAAGTCGACCGTCTCAAAGACATCCATCACAGAGCCATCGCCCTGCAGCCCTATGGCCGCCAGCCCGCTTGAGAGAGCCGAGCGTAGCACGGATACCATGAACATGAACTGCGAGAGGCTGTGGTCGGATGAGGAGACAGCCGTACGTATGACGCTGAAGCAGGCCCGGCAGCTCACGCCATCCATATCAACGATAGCCTGCTCCAGACGGGGGAATACGGCATCTATATCGAGAGAGGAAGGAGAGAGCTGATCCGCATCCTTCTCAAGATAGTAGGCCATCAGTTCCCGCTCTATCGCAGAGCGCGCTATCCGCAGGCTATCACGGCCATCCATGACGGAGGTGCGCAGAAGCGAAGGGCGCAGCCCCGTGACCATGGCGGACGCGGAGGCAGCCTTATCCTCTAGCCGGGATGAGACCGCGTTCCAGGTATCTGAGGATAAGCCCGATGTGAAATAGACCAGCGTTCCGGATTTTCCTGCTACTGGGACGACGGGCCAGAATGAGGAGAGCGAGGAGGAAAGCACCTTCTCCACGACATCCTTCTCCCAGTCATGGAGCTTCATATAGTCATCAGATGTCCATTGCGTCTCAAGGCTGGGTGACGGGAAGCTGAAGGCAAAGGCGATGAAGGCATAGCCTGATAGCAGCCCCCTCTCATCGAGAAGGGCCTTCGTCTCATGGGTCACGTCCCTCATCAGCAGCAGGCTTGAGATCACGGAAGGCACACGGTCCTCCTCCTTCTCAGAGCGATCCTTCCCATAGCCTTCGCGCCGTCGCCGGCACTCCTCCTCCGCCTTGATAAGGGCCTGGCGAAGACGCTCGCCATCCAGCTCCGTCTTCAGCAGGTAGTCAGATATCCCATAGCCTATGGCTTCCTTGGCGAGGCTGAACTCAGCAAGGCTCGTGAGGATGATGAACACGATATCAGGGAACTCCTCGCTGCAGCGTCCAGCGAGGGCAAGGCCGTCCATCACCGGCATACGTATATCCGTGATCACGATATCTGGATGCTCGCGCTCTATGATCGAATAGGCGTCAGCGCCATTGGATGTACAGCCGATGATCTCGGCATCCACGGCGCTCCAATCCATCAGATGCCTTATCCCCGAGAGGATGATCGGCTCATCATCGGCAACGAGTACCTTATACCTCATCCGCAGCCTCCGCCCTTATCCTGACCGTCACCTTCGTATAGCGGCCCTCCTCCGATTCAAAGGACAGCCCGTATCCGCTTCCGTATATCAGCCTTATCCTCTCATCGATGTTCCTCAGTCCGACACCGGTCATGTCGGTCTTGGAATGCTTGCGGTCATCGAATATGTGCCTGATCGTCTCCTCGGACATGCCAACGCCGTCATCCGTCACCGATACAGACAGGACATCGCCATCCAGAGACGCATCGATCACGATCGTGCCACAGCGGCCTGACGGCTCGATGCCATGGAAGATCGCATTCTCCACGAGGGGTTGGAGGGTGAATTTCTGTATCGCGTATCCCATGAGGGCCTCAGGCACCCGGCAGTCAATCTCATACATACCCATATACCTCACCTGCTGGATATCATCATAGTCATGGAGAAGCGCAAGCTCATCCGCCAGCGATATCCTATCGCTGCAGCCCTTCGCCATGTTCCTCAGAAGCGTGGTCAGTCCCCTTGCCATCCTCGATATCCCATCGTTCTTCTGCACGTCGGCGAGGTAATGTATGGATTCGAGGGTGTTATAGAGGAAATGGGGATTCACCTGCATCTGCAGCATATTGATCTCCATCCTCTTCTTATCCTCAAAGAGCGCCTCGTTGCGCTTGAGAAGCTCTGAGATCGAGACGCTCATCTTATTCACCGTGCGGCCGATAGCGGCAATCTCATCATCCCCCTTCTCGATCGACTTATCGACAGCGCCGAAGTCATTGGTCGCCGTAAGGTGCCTTATATGCTTCTCAAGCCTGCGCGTCGTCTTCGTCAGGAGGCGCGAGAGCATCAGGGATATAAGCACGAACAGGACAGTCGAGGCCAGGAGTATCATGATGAAGACGGCAAGGCCGTATGATGAGGCTATGCGCAGCGGCGACCTGTCCAGGAACTGGACCACGTAGGATCCGGGGATCGGCAGGGAGTAGCGTACCTCCGTCCAGTCATGGGCATCATACAGTCTCTCCGGGATAGCCTCAGGATAGGCGCCACCGGTAGAGACGATGAAGACATTACCCACGGAAACCAGCGGGGAGAAGATATCTGAGGAGAGTTCGGCATACACATATCCATCACTGCCCCTTATCCTGCCGTATGCCGCGACAGCCAGCTCATCGGGGCTGTTGATCGTCGTCGACACGAAGAGCCTCACCACGGCTCCCGTAGGAAATGAGAGTCCCTGGAACTCATCGGTCTCCATTATGGCCCTGACATCATCAAGCGCCCCGTACCTGCTGCTGGTGATCTCGAAGGCAAGCCCCGTCCCAGGGCGGAATATGACGATCTTGTTAAGGGCCTCGGAGACCGGAGAGGCCGCCATGTATGTCGACACGTCGCGCTGGGCCCTCAGGACCGCCATCGCAGCGCCCGGCTCCATGATGTCCTCGAAGGAAAGCGCCTCCCTGACGCTCTCCTCATCGGCAATCCAGGCCACCGCCGTGATAAGCGATTCGAGATCCTCCCTGACTCCGTCTGCTATATCCTCGACCCTCGCCCTGTCAGCCGCGCTGGACTCCATGTACACGAGGTTGTTCATATGGGAGAAGAGGATGAAGAAGGACGGGATGCTGACGACAAGGAAGCACAGCATCACGGAAACCAGTATCCTCGCCTTCAATGTCCGTCCGACTCGTCGCCTCATATATCGATTCTACAGCCGTATCTGCCTAAATGCAAAATATTGCAAATCGCGGCGCGAAAGGAGAATACAATGATTCATCTATAGGCATTATAAGCAGATGAATATAGAATCAGTGCTGAAGGATCGTATTTATATACGGGAGCGGAAGGACAATATTCAGCCAAATCAGCAAGGACGAGTGCAAGATTTTGCCGATTCTGGCTTTATTTTTACATTCAGATATCACAGGAACCATGGTTGAATCAGACTAAGGAATAAAGGAGTAAAGATGAAGAAGCTCATTGTATTTTCTCTTGTTGCCCTGATGGCAATATCATCTGTCTTCGCAGGCGGCTCTAAGGAAGCTGCTTCCGATAACGGAGTCAAGACCCTTACCTTCGCGGTATGGGATTACACCCAGAACGCATATCTGTCGAAGGCCATCGCGGCATTCGAGGCAGCGAACCCTGACATCAAGATCGAGGTCCAGGATTCCCCGGCCGCGGATTACATCACGAAGCTCAACACCCAGCTCAACGGAGGATCCGATGTCGATCTCTTCCTCATCAAGGAAGCCGACAAGACAAAGACCTTCTATGACAGGGGACAGCTTGCCAACCTCACGCCGTATGTCGAGGCTTCTGGCATCGATATGAGCGCATACAACGGAACGGACGCGAACTTCACGTTCGATGGCAACCTCTATGCGATGCCTCTCCGCACCGACCAGTATGTCCTCTTCTACAACAAGGACCTCTTCGACGCTGCTGGCGTCCCGTATCCAGACAATGACATGACCTGGGCGGAGTTCGAGGAACTTGCGGCAAAGCTCACGCAGGGCGAGGGCGCGACGAAGAAGTACGGCGCGTACTTCCACAGCTGGAACGCATGCGTGCAGAACTGGGGCGTACAGGATGGAAAGCACTCCATCATGAGCGGTGACTACGAGTTCTTCAAGCCATACTATGAGATGGTCCTGAGGATGCAGGAAGCCGGCACATGCATGTCATTCGCGCAGATCCAGGCTTCAGGCCTCTCCTACACCGATGTCTTCTCACAGGGCCTCGCGGCAATGCTTCCTATGGGTTCATGGCTGATCCAGACGATGGCGTCCCGCACCATCTCCGGTGAGACGAGCATCAACTGGGGCGTCGCAGTGGTTCCACACGCAGATGATGTTCCTAACGGATACACCGTCGGCGCTACCACGCCTATCTGCATCAACAACGCCAGCGATGACAAGGACGCGGCTTGGAAGTTCGTCCAGTTCATCAGCGGACCAGAGGGCGCTCAGATCATGGCTGAGAACGGTCAGGTTCCCGCACTCGCAGGCGAGGGATACCTTGAGGCATATGCAGCCGCTCCTGGCATGCCGGAAGGCGTCATGGAAGGCCTCTATGCAACGCATATCTCCCCGGACCGCCCGGCTATGGACAAGGTAACGCAGATCGACCAGATGCTCCTTGCTGAGCATCAGCTGATCCTCCTCGGCGAGCAGACTGTCGATGAAGGCATCGCCAACATGAACAGGAACTACGCTGAGATCATGGCAGAGTGAGATAAGCCACTCACGAAGGAAGAAGGGCTGCTTTCCCGGTAGCCCTTCTTTACTCTTTATGAAAAACAAGCAAAGGAGGAAAAATGGCACAGACCGCAGCAGCATCCGATAGCAAGAAGGGATCACTGAAGCTGAAGCAGTCGCTGATCGGCTACTCATTCATAGCGCCTAACTTCATCGGATTCGCCATATTCATTCTCTTCCCGGTGATATTCACGATCATCCTGTCCGTAATGGACTGGGATGGATTCAACGCGATGACATTCGCCGGATTGTCCAATTTCCATGCGATCCTGCGTGACCGCGTCTTCAAGTCAGCCTTCTGGCTAACCCTTCTATATGTCGTCTTCACGGTAGCGCTGACGCTCCTGGCCTCCCTGGCCCTCGCCTGCGTGCTGAACAGGAGGATCAAGGGAAGGGATGTGTTCCGCTCGGCTATATTCTTCCCGTACGTCGCGTCGATGATCGCCATCGGAGCGGTATGGAAGCAGCTCTTCGAATCGAATTACGGACCGATAAACATGGCCCTCAGGGCAATCGGCATAGATAACCCTCCAGGGTGGTTCGCCTCCACAGACTGGGCCATCTGGGGAGTAATCGTGGTAGCCATCTGGAAGTTCATGGGCTACTACATGCTCATATACCTCGCAGGCCTGCAGGATATCCCGGCGCAGCTCTACGAGGCAGCGACACTTGACGGCGCCACGACATGGCAGAAGTTCACGAAGATCACGCTCCCGATGCTCACGCCAAGCACGTTCTTCGTATTCATGATGCTTACGATCAACAGCTTCAAGAGCTTCGACCTGATCTATGCCCTCACCATGGGCGGACCGGGGACAAGCACGACGCTTCTCGCGAACTACATCTACAACCAGACATTCGTCTACTGGGATTACGGCAAGAGCGCCGCAGCCTCGATAATACTCTTCGTCATCGTCCTCGGAGTGACGATCGTCCAGTTCCGCGGTGAAAAGAAGTTCACCGATTATCTATGAGGAGGAAAGGAAAATGATGATAGAGAAAAGAAGCCCGGTAAAGACGGTCCTGCTGTACATCGTACTCGTCCTGCTTACGTTCATCACGCTCCTGCCGCTCCTGTGGATGGTCAGCTCCTCGTTCAAGCTCTCCAGCGAGGTCTTCTCGTTCCCGATCAAGTGGATACCCGAGACCTGGCACTGGGAGAACTTCGTGACGATCTGGCAGAAGATCAACCTCGCGACATATACGCTGAACTCGTTTAAGCTCTCGATACTCATCACGCTCATACAGCTGCTTACCTCATCGTTCGCCGCCTATGGATTCTCGAAGTGCCGCTTCCCTGGCAGGAACATACTCTTCCTCGCCTACATCGCCACCATCGCTATCCCATGGCAGGTCTACATGCTGCCGCAGTATGTGATGATGCAGAGGATGCACCTGATCGATACCCACCTCTCGATCATACTCCTGCAGAGCTTCACCGCGTTCGGAGTATTCCTTCTCAGGCAGTTCTACATCACGATCCCGGATGAGCTGCTGGAGGCGGCGAGGATCGACGGGCTTTCGGAGTACGGGACGTTCGCGCGCATAGTGCTTCCGCTGACCAAGCCTGCGATGGCGACGCTCACCATAATGAGCTTCGTTACCGTATGGAACGACTACATGGGACCGATGATCTACTTCAACAGCGACAGGCTGAAGACCATACAGCTCGGAATACAGCTCTTCGTGGGACAGTACTCAGCTGAGTACGGCCTCATAATGGCGACGAGCGTAATGGCGATCATCCCTGTCCTCGTGGTATTCCTTGCGTTCCAGCGCTTCTTCGTTGAGGGAATAGCATCAAGCGGCCTCAAGGGTTGATATGCGCTACTTCTATCTGAGGCACAGTGCAGATAACATACGTCACTGCCAGGCAGATCATGCCTGGCGTGACCTTGTGCTTGAGATAGCCCAGAAGAGCCTGGAAAACACCTTCATCTTCTCAGACAAGTATGAGATGGAGCGCTGCACGCGTCCCGTCACCTTCCCTGGCGCGATAGACTGGGATCATATCCCATATGGCGACGAGGAGTGGTGCTTCGCCTTCAACAGGCACACCTTCCTGCTGAAGAACGCCGAGGCCGCCGTCATCACAGGCGATGAGCGCTACCGCGATAACTGGATACGGCTGTTCGAGGACTTCCACACCCGCTCAAGGCTCACGGAGAGGACAAAGGGCAGGTCCTGGCGCTCGCTCGAATGCGGCATCAGGATCGAGAACTACATCAGAAGCATAGAGATATTCGAAAGAGCGAGCATGGCTCTTGATGGGAGGACACTCTCCGACATCGATTCATTCTTCAGGACGCATATAGATTACCTGATCGACACCCACACCGACTTCCACAGGCTATCGAACTGGGGAGTGCTACAGGATCATGGGCTCTTCCTGGCATCCCTCTATCTTGATGATGCCGAAGGGATAGCCACGGCGCTCTCTCGCCTCGATGAGGAGGCGGCGCTGCAGACGCTACCAGATGGGATGCACTGGGAACAGAGCAGCATGTACCATGCGGAGGTACTGCACTGCCTGCTGGACACCCTCCTTGTCGCGGGGCGCAACGGAATAGACATACCGGAGAGGCTGCGTAAGAACACGCACCTGCTGGCCCTTGGGCTCGCGAGATCGCTCAGGCCAGACGGAAGATGCTACCTCTTCGGAGACAGCGATGAGATCGATATGCGCGACATGGTCGCGGAGGCGGCAGCGCTCTTCTGCGACGGAGAGCTTTCCTACCATGCCCAGGGAGGATGCGACGCGGAGTTCTACCTCTCCCATGAGCTTGATACCATCCTCCCGGAACCTGATGGGAGAAGGCGCTCGTTCTTCATGAAGGAGAGCGGCAACGCATTCCTTTCGCTCTCCGATGACACAGCCCTGCGCTTCCATTGCGGGCTCTTGGGAAGCGGCCACGGGCACATAGACCAGCTTCACTTCGACCTGTACCATGCCGGATGCGTGATCCTCACCGATAGCGGACGCTACACCTACACGGACACTCCTGAGCGCCACGCCCTGAAGGGGGCAAGAGGCCACAACACCCTGATCCTCGGAGGCAAGGAACCATCTGTCATGGTGGACAGCTGGGCAGTCTCATCCGTCGCCCAGCCCATATTCAGCGATGCCATCACCGAAGGGGAGTTCAGATACCTCTCCGCATCGCACCTCGGCTATGCTGATGAAGGCGCGTTCATCACGCGCTCGATTATCACGATAAGAGACCGTTTCATCATCATTGCCGATGATATCAGGACGATAAGCCCCACGGAGGCGAAGCTGTTCTTCCACTTCGACAGCGGAACGGCAGTAAGCAAGGAAGGCCAGCGCTACATCGCGTCAAACGGCCAGGCCAGGATAGCGCTAGAAGCGCTCTCCGGAGGAAGGGAGGAGTTATCTGAATACCCGATCTCCAAGCGCTACAACGAGCTTGGAAGCGCTCCCCTTCTAACGCTGCAGGAGGAAGTCAGCGGCAGGCGATGCATCGTGACCCTGATAGCGATCGGAGACAGCGGCTTCAGCGTCACACCCTGCCCTGTCCGGAAGACGCTGTCCGGGATGGAGCTTCCCTCCCAGATAGCCCAAGGGCTTATCATAGATGACGGTGATGACAGATACTCCGTCGCGATAGTCACGAACGAATACCCCACCGGAGGATTCCTGCTAGGTGCCGGCGATGCCGAGGCATATGGCAGGGTGTTCATCAGGAAGAACGCTGAGGACACGGTGGTCCTAAGATACTGAGAAGGAGGAATCATATGGCAAGAGAGATAAGCGAGAAGGAAAGGCTTGACGCGCTGGACAACGCGATACGCATCATCAGGCGCAATCTCCCCGATTACACCTACAAGTGCCAGGACACAAGCAGTACCGGAGGCATCTACAAGGCGATAGACAACGTGGAATGGACCACGGGATTCTGGCCAGGAGAGCTATGGCTGGCCTATCAGGAGAGCGGGGACGAGACCTTCGCCCATGCAGCCGGCATCTTCGTGGAGAGCTTCCTGGAGCGCATAAGGAAGCATATAGCCGTGGATCACCATGACATGGGCTTCCTCTATACCCCATCATGCGTCTCGGCATGGATGCTGACGAAGAACGCCCATGCCCGCGAGGCCGCCCTCGCAGCCGCGGACAACCTCATCACGCGCTTCCAGGAGAAGGGAGGCTTCATCCAGGCATGGGGCGCGATGGGAGCCGATGATAACTACAGGTACATCATCGACTGCCTCCTGAACCTGCCGCTCCTCTACTGGGCCACGGAGGAGACTGGGAAGGAGATCTATAGGGATATCGCACTGCGCCATACGGCCACCTGCATCGCCAACTCGTTCAGGAGCGACTATTCCAGCTACCACACCTTCTTCATGGACAAGGAGACGGGAAAGCCGCTGAGGGGCGAGACCTGCCAAGGCTACAAGGCAGACTCCTCATGGGCGCGCGGACAGGCCTGGGCGGTCTATGGCCTCGCCCTCTCCTACAGGCACACCGGAAAGATGGATTACCTCGATCTCTTCGAGCATGTCTCAGAGTACTTCATGCAGAGGCTTCCTGAGGACATGATCCCCTACTGGGACCTCATCTTCACCGAAGGCGACGAGCCAAGGGATTCCTCATCCGCCTCGATCGTGGCCTGTGGCTTCCTAGAGGCGGCGGACGCCTATGAGAAGCTTCAGGAATACGAGAAGGCCAGGAAGTACAGGAGGATGGCCAAGGAACTGATGAAGGCCGTCTATGACACCTGCATGGTCAGGGCGGAAGAGAAGGGAGTGAACGGACTGGTGAAGCATGGCACGTACTCGAAGAAGAGCCCATACAACACCTGCACGGAGTATGGCGTGGACGAGTGCGTAAGCTGGGGTGACTACTACTGGATGGAGGCGCTCGTACGCCTTGGCGGCGCATGGAAGAGCTGGTGGTGATATGCAGGACCTGATAGACAAGGCGCTGGGCCGTGAGGCCCGGGCCGGAAGGATCACATTCACCAGAGATGCGATACAGCACATTCCCGGAAAGGTGCGGAAGGATATCATAGCGACAGCCGAGAAGGAGGCGGAGGGAGGCTTCCCCTACCTTCCCCTCTCTCTCTATCGCGACTTCTCCATCACAGGCAGCAGGGATGGGTATCAGAAGCCATACTTCCAGAAGAGGAAGCTGCTTTCAGATCTGGTGATAGCAGAGGCCATCGAGGGCAAGAGACGATTCATTCCCCTCATCGAGGATGGGATATGGTCGCTTCTATCGGAGCCTGTATGGACGATCCCGGCGCACAACACGTACATCAGGGATGCCGAGCAGCCCGATACCCCGCTCATCGAGCGCCCGATACTCGACCTCTTCCAGTGCGAGACAGGAGAGATCCTCTCGCTCACCGCATCCATCCTCTCCGACTCCCTCTCCCCGATACTGAGGCAGGATATCGAACACGCGCTACGGACGAGGATACTCGAGCCATATATCACCGACCACTTCTGGTGGATGGGCAATGACGGGCCGCTGAACAACTGGGCGCCATGGTGTACCCAGAACGTGCTGCTGTCAGTGCTGACGCTGCCGCTGTCGGAGAAGGAGGAGAGGAAGGTGCTGAAGACGGCGGTCTCGACGCTTGATCAGTATATCTCCTCATTCCCGGAGGATGGAGGATGCGATGAAGGCGCATCGTACTATCACGCGGCGGCCCTCGCGCTCTGGGGAGCGCTGCATGTGATCGCGCTCTCGACAGGCTACGATATGCGCGGCGTATTCGCGGATGGGAAGATCAAGGCGATGGCGGAGTACATCGAGAAGGTCCACGTGTCGGGAGATATCTACCTGAACTTCGCGGACTGCTCGCCCAAGGCAGGGCATCTCACCGCCAGGGAGTACCTCTTCGGCAAGGCCGTCGGCAGCCAGGCGCTCATGCACCATGCCGCGCTTGATGCTGATAATGACTGGAGGGAGAGCGATAACGACTACAACCTCTTCTACAAGTACATTGCCCTCTCCTCGTGGGATGGGATCAGGGAGGAGGCGGCGAGGAAGATCGACATCGAGAAGCCCCGATTCACCATGTTCAGCGGCACAGGCCTCGCCATATACCGCCAGGACGGTATCACCTTCGCGATAAAGGGCGGCCATAACGGCGAGAGCCACAACCACAACGACGCGGGAAGCATCATACTCTACAAGGGGAAGAAGCCATGCCTGATAGACATCGGTGTGGAGACATATACGAAGACGACCTTCTCCAAGGACCGCTACACGCTCCTGCCGATGAGAAGCTCCTATCATAACGTTGTGAACTTCCCTCCCCTTGAGCAGCATGATGGAGAGGAGTACAGGGCTGAGACGCTGATGATGAGCGAGAAGGGCGTATCCTTCGATCTGACAGGCGCGTACGAGAGCGGCAAGGGGTTGAGGAAGTACGCGAGGAGCGTCTCGTTCGATAAGGGTATCATATCGATAGCGGAGATCTTCGATTCAGATAACCCCGCCGTACTCTCGCTGCTCAGTACCGAGAAGCCTGTCATAAGGAGCAGGAGCGTAAGATGGGAGAGCTTCAAGGCCTCCTTCTCCGGGAAGATCACGGGAAGCGTGGAGACGATAGAGATAACCGACGCGCGCCTCAGGATCGCCTGGCCGAAGAGGATATACAGGGCGCTCATCACGCTGCCAGGACCGATATCCTGGACGATAGGATTCAAGGAGGAAGACAACGGATGAAGATAGAAATACTGAGAAACGGCGGCACGATAGCCGCGGCAAAGGGAGAGAAGGAAGCCTACCTCGTGTTCAGCGAGGAGTATCAGGAGGGTGATGCGCTGAGGCTCACCCCGGAGAGAAGCGGATTCATCACGCTCCAGCTCGACGCGGTGCTGGGACGGGCGACGGTATATGCCTCTGGCGCTCCCTTCACGCTTACGATCCCGTTCGCGGAGAAGCACGCCTGCTACCACGATGCGGTATTCAGGGGAACGCGTCATTTCCTCTGGGCAAGGGAGGCCTATGGATGGGAGCATGATGGCTACAGGAATCTCGCGCTCAACCCCTATGACGGGCATGAGAACGACGTTCTCCTCCCTCACGCGAAGGCTAATATCGAGACTAGGGGCGAGTCTGTCTTCGCCGCACGCAATGCGATAGACGGGATCGTCGCTTCTAATGGCCATGGAGAGTGGCCCTGGTCCAGCTGGGGCATCAACAGGGATCCGGAAGCAGAGCTTACCCTCGACTTCGGACGGCAGGTAATCATCGATAGGATGATCATCTACACCCGTGCAGACTTCCCTCACGACGCCTGGTGGACGGAAGGCACGTTCTCCTTCTCCGATGGCAGCAGCCTGACGGTGGAGCTTGAGAAGAAGGACGGGCCGCAGGAGATCACCTTCAGCGAGAGGAAGATATCCTCGCTGAGCCTATCAAGGCTCATCAAGGCAGACGATCCATCACCGTTCCCTGCCCTGATACAGCTTGAGGTATACGGCCGCGACGCCTGATCAGCAGAAGAGGCGCACCCCGATCTCCGTGCATCCGGCCTTCCTATCGAAATAGGTGAGGTTGCCGAAGCCTGTACAGCCGCCTGCGCTGAAGGTATCGGTCGGGGTCGCGTACTCCTTATGGGCGCATACAAGGAGGATATCACGGGAAGGAGAGGTGAATGACATCGCCTCGATATCCTCAGGGCTGAACGTGATGCCCTTGAAGCTGCTACGCACAGGCACAAGCTCTGCCTTTCCGCCCTCTCCTGAGAGATCGAAGACGCTCCAGAGCGTCAACGGCCCATCTGCCTCCATCTTCACCGAGAGCGCCTTGTTATCGGCCTTCTGGTTGTAGTGGCGGCTGATCTGCGACGGAAGCACTGAAAGCGAGAGGGAGGCAGTCGATAGGCAGGTCAAGGCGATATGATCCATCCTCGCCCCATTGCCGCCCACCACCGGCTCTATGCCCTCAGCGAAATGGAAGAGCCCCTCATAGCGATGATGGCCCGTAGCGTAAAGCTCATCGATGATGACGAGAAGCTCATGGCGCTTGAGCCAGACGACGCGGCGGTTGGCGAACACTCCGGAGGGAAGATAGCCCAGATGGCCGCCTTCGAAGGCCACGGCCTCCCCCTTTGAAGCAAAGCGGAGGTTGACCGCCCTATCAAGGGAGAGACATTCCCAGCTGTCCTTCTCTGGATAGCACTCCCTGCCGTCGACGATGACGACGTTATGGGCCCTGTTATCCTTGAAGTCCCTCCGTCCTCCATCGAAGACGTAGGTATAGCGACCAGCATCGACGAGGAAATCCCTTCCCCTGTCCACGAAACTCACGTGGGTCTGGTCGGCATGGCCATGGCCTGCCCCGAGCGTCCCGCAGTGGAAACGCAGATATGAGTCCTCCCTCCCCCAGCCGGTACGGGCAAAGCCATTGCCGCTATCTGGTAGGAGGAAGTCGGCCGCATCAGGAAGCCGCGCCTCCAGCTTCCCATACGCCTCTATGCCCTCGTCACCTGCGAAGAACGAGGTTTCGAAATCGAGGGTATCATAGGCCACGGCCTTGATCGTCCCGTCCTTCAGGACATATGCGGCATAGGTCAGCAGGTCCCTCATGTCTATATCATCACTGTCCCCCATCATCGGCTCGGAACCGTCGGGCTTCACCCATGCCATGGCCACGTGTGCCATGCGCCGTACCTTCTCGCGGAACCAAGGCTCTATCTGATAGCCATACCTATCTGAGAAGAAAAGGACATCAAGATAATCCCTCATCACCTCATTGTGGTACATCGGGGACTGCTCCCACTGCGTGCCATCATCATAGACCTCGTTCTCCAGCTCCGCAGATAGCCTCCTCAGTGCCTCCCTCTGCCAGTCATCACGACCGAAGACGCAGGCCGCTACGTAGAGGCCATGGTTGGCAAGCACGCCCCAGTTGCTCATCAGATGATAGCTGTTCCAGGCATTGGCGAGGATGAAGGAGGCATGCTCCTCCACGGAGGCCATGAACCTATCCTTGATGCGTCTGAACGGAGCGGAGTCTCCTATAAGAAGATAGGACCTGACGAAGGTGTCGAGGCGGATGCCTGACTCTATCGTGCGCCAGGCAGGGGCCGCGGCCTTATCAGAGGGACGGACGGTATCGATCCAGCGCTTAGCCTGCGAGGCCAGGCAGTCCGCGTACCTCTCATCGCCTGTAAGGACATATGCCTCTCCCAAGGAGATGAAATGGCGGAGGCGGTTGAAGGCATAGGTCCATTCCGGATCCCCTCCCGGCTGGCTCAGGAAGTCTATGTCACCATCGAAGACCACTGTCTCATAGGTGCGCTCCATATCCCAGCGCTGGTCGAAGATGAAGCTCTGGGCTATCGCATCATCGGCCTTGCGGATGGCCTCCTCGGCCTCTTCATGGTAGTTCCCGTAGATATGATCCTTAAGCATCCTATTCCTCCTTGCAGAATCGCTGGCGCATCAGCTGGACCATCAAGGCCTGTCCGAAGAGCCTCTTACCTCGGATGAGCCTTCCCTTCCCCCTATCCTGATGCGGCCCTCCCTCAGCCAACAGGATAGGGATTAATCGCATCTTTGGAAATCCTCCGGACCATCTTTCCTAATCACCGCGAATGGTGCAGAATCAGCAAGACGAGGGGACAGGCATGAAGAAGGCAGATGAACGGGGATTCCGCGAGTACTCGCTCTCCGGCAACCAGTACAGGCTGCTGATACAGGTCGGTACCCCGCTCGCCATCTTCGCCCTCTTCAACGGCCTCTTTACCGTCTTCGACACCATCATGGCAAGCCATATCGGCACGCTGGACGTGTCGACGGTCTCATATATGAGCCAGCTGAGGATGATACTCAACGCGCTGGGATCGGGCCTCATCACAGGATCGATGATCCTCGTCAACAGGGCATACGGCGCAGGGGACGAGGAGAGGACGGGCATACTGCTGAACGCCCTCGTCCGCCTCATCATGATGCTATCAATCATATTCATCCTGATGATTCCCTTCGTCCCCATGCTGCTCTCTCTAATCGGCACGCCAGAGGAGTTCATAGAGGAAGGGACGCCATACTTCCGCATCCTCCTCCTCGCGACCGCGATCAACTTCATCAACCTGCTGTATATCAACATCGAGAAGGCCAGGGGCAACACGAAGATCATAATGCTGGCGAACATCACGACGATGGTGATAAAGCTAGGGCTCTCCGCGCTATTCATCTATGTGCTTGAGAAGGGAATCGTCCATATCGCGCTGGCAACGCTGATAACCTATTTCCTCTTCGCGCTCTACTCGCTCTCCCGCCTCTTCGACAAGGAGAGCATCTTCCGAATAAGGCCAGCGCTCGTGCTGCATGGGCAGAAGGGCTATGAGGGAAGGCTTCTA
Organism: uncultured Spirochaetales bacterium; assembly: GCA_949299185.1. Classification (GTDB taxonomy): domain Bacteria; phylum Spirochaetota; class Spirochaetia; order Sphaerochaetales; family Sphaerochaetaceae; genus Ornithospirochaeta. The sequence continues at coordinate 2,480 of CASFZR010000023.1, read as the reverse complement.
GGGATATCATACCCGGTGGCGATAGAGGACTCGGCGTTCTCGCTGGGAAAGACGGTAGTCAACTCACTCGCCGCGGCCTATGGCGCCACGATGATCGGAGCCCTGGGGATATCAAACAGCATGTGCGGTATAGCCGCTGGCTTCGAGAACGGCTTTTCCGATGCCTCTAGCGCGATCGTCAGCCAGAACTACGGAGCCGGCAGATACGGCAGGACCGTCGGGACATACAAGGCGAACCTCGTCGTGTCATTCCTGGCATGTCTCGCGGCTATGCTCGTGATCTACGCCGTGGATGATCCGCTGATCAGGGTATTCGCCACCAGCCGTACAGGCCTTGATGCCTCCTTCATGGATATGATCAAGCGCGTCTTCATCTATGACTCGCTCAGCAGCTTCGGCATAGCCATCAACGGGGCCGGCATGGATTTCCTCCTAGGACTCGGGAGGACGAGGATAACCCTGGCGCTGAACTTCACCAAGATCTTCATCCTGCGCATCCCCGTACTGCTCCTGCTCCAGCGCTTCATCAGCGATGGCGCCACGGCACTGGGCATCATGATGATGATATCCAACTGCGGCATAGCCATACCCACGACCATCATATGCATCATTATCGCGAGGGGACTGCTACTCAAGGAGAAGGAAGGAGCGGCGGCAGATGATGATGGAGAAGACGGCGCTCACCACCTCTGATACCCAGAACGCCGTCCACACTCCATCAGGGCCCCAGCCAAGCACGATGGAGAGGATGTAGGCAAGCGGTATTATGATGATCACATAGCGGAATAATGATATCCAGAGCGAAGGCAGTCCCTTGCCCAGTCCCTCAAGCGCCCCTGATGCCGCGACCGAGACAGAGGAGACGATGAAGCCGAGGCTGATGATACGAAGGGCGCCTGCCCCTGCCGCTATCGTCTCCGCATTATCGGAGAAGAGCGCGATCAGACGTCCCGGCACTGCCAGAGAGAGGATCGTGCCTAACAGCATCAGCAACGCACACAGCAGCAGTACCAGAAGGAAGATCTGCCTCACCCTCTTCCGTTCCCCCGCCCCATGGTTATAGCCGATGATCGGCCTCATTCCCTGGACAAGTCCGCTTGCCGGAAGGTAGAGGAAGGTCTGGAGCCTGTAGTAGATACCTAGGATGAGCGTGTACATCTCGGCAAATGATGAGAGGATCGCGTTGAGAGACGCCACGAGGACGGAGGAGAGAGCGAGGTTGAGCGTGGCGGGGATCCCCACGCCATAGAGCCTTCCGGCCATCCTCAGCCCATTCCTCGCCTCATCCATCCGGATAGCGACCCCGATCGGCGAGCGGAAGTAGAAGATGAGGTATATCGCCAGCGAAAGAAGCTGTCCCAGCCCTGTCGCGAGAGCAGCCCCGTCTATCCCCATCGCGGGGATAGGCCCCAGGCCGAAGATGAACATGGGGTCCAGCACGATATTAGCCACGCACCCGGCCATCATAGCCGTCATCGAGACCTTCATCCGACCGACAGCCTGAAAGATCTTCTCGAAGGTTATGCCGACGACATTGGTCATGGCAAAGGCGAACACGATCACCGAATAGCGCACCCCTGCACTGATGATAGCCTCAGATGACGTAAATAGGCCCAGAAACGCAGGAGAGATAGCAATGCATACCACTGCAAGGAGGATTCCATGGATGATTGCCAGGATAAGGCCTCCCGTTGCCGACGCATCTGCCTTATCGGTATCGCCAGCACCCCGGTAATAGGATATGGAGGCGTTTATCCCGATACCGAAACCCACGCCTATCGAGCTGACCATGTTCTGCAGCGGGAAGACCAGCGAGAGGGCCGTCATCGCATCCTCGCTTATCATCGCGACGAAATAGCTGTCAACGATGTTGTAAAGCGAGCTTACGAGCATCGAGAGTACCATCGGGAGCGACATGGAGAGAAGGAGCGGAAGCACCTTTCTCGTACGCATGAAGTCATCAGAAGCCATAGGAATCACCTTAATCTCAAGTCTCAAGTGGCGAAAAGATGATCGGAATCAGGAAAAGCTCCACTTCGGTTTTCGGTAAGGAAATCCTAACCGAAAATGCTATGATATGGAAATGGATATCAAAGGATTCATCGAAGTATTCCAGGGAGGAACCGTATCGCTATTCGGTAGCAACCTGCTCTTTCTTGGCCTTCATGGAAGCCATGGCCGCGGAGAGGCTACGGCGGGGAGCGACATCGATCCGGTAATCATACTCAGCCGCTGCGGCAGGAAGGAACTGCTGGCATACAGGGCGTTCATCGACTCCCTGCCGGAGAAGGAGATCATCTGCGGCTTCGTCTCCTCCCTGGATGAGCTTAGGGCCTGGGACAGCGCGGACAGGGCACAGCTTATCCTCGACACGATCCCCATCCATGCCATCGGAAGAGATCATGTTCATCGTGGATGGGAGCGCCGCCATCTATGGCATCAGGGCAGATGGCTCATCATTTCCCCTGAGCATCATCAAG
>CASFZR010000022.1 GCA_949299185.1 uncultured Spirochaetales bacterium | reverse complement strand
TTCGCCTCTCCCCTTATCACCTTCAGCACCTCATGGCACATCTCCTCCTGCTCCACTTCCCCCTTATAGACAGAGACAGGAGCGATCCATGAGCAGCGCTTCTCTATGCCGGACACGATATCATCGAAGCGGACAAGGCCACCTGTAAGGAGGATCGCATCAACCTTGCCTTCCAGCACCGCGGCCATCGATCCGATCGACTTGCAGATCTGGTATATCATGGCATCCCAGACGATGGAGGCATGAGGATCTCCAGCATCCTTCATGGAGTGTATCCTGTTGGAATCAGACGTGCCGAAATGGCTCACGAAGCCCCCGGAACGGGAACACATGGCCTCAAGCTCCTCAGGCGAATGCAGCTCAAGATAGCGCGCAGTCTCCATGAGCGGAATGGAACCAAGGCGCGTAGGGGTGAACGGGCCATCTCCTCCGGCGCCCTCCGTGCCATCGATCATCAGACCTCCCTTGTGAGCCGCTATCGTGATACCCCCATCGATATGGCAGACTATGAATGAGCAATCCTCGTACCTTCTTCCCATACGGGAGGCATGAAGCCGTGCGATACCCTTCTGATTCAGCACATGGGACTGGGCCCGCCTATAGACGCCCTTTATGCCCGTTATCCTAGCGATATTCTCGAACTCATCGACATTGGTGGGGTTAAGCGTATACATCGGCTTACCATGCTTCCTCCCAAGCTCATAGGCCATCATGACGCCAAGCTTGGCAGGATGATCGCTTCCGCCCTTGTCATCACGCGTATCAGCATAAAGGCGCTCGTCTATCTCCATCACCCCCTCTGGCTGGGAATAGGCACAGCCGCCGCGTCCGATGAACACGTCGATATCCTCAGCCTTGAGGCCATGTCGCGAAAGCGCGTCCAGGACAACGCCGGTGCGGAATGGCAGCTGATCATTCGTCGTCTTATAGCGCAGAAGCACAGGAGCATCATGGAAGATGCTCTCAGTGAATATCTCATGCTCGTCATCGAAGACGCTTATCTTCGTGGATGTGGAACCAGGGTTTATGACTAGAAGCCTCATACCCTGATGATACCCTCATATAGGAAAAAGGTCTGCCCTCCGGGAAAGGAAAGGTATTGCCGATCCGGAGGGCAGCGAAAGAGCATTCAGGCATTCTTGCCTTTGTTGGAGTAGCCTGTCGGAGGCGGCCAATGATAGCCACGCTGGTTGTACAGGCCGAAATCAGGGGAAGAGGAGGTTACCGGCGGATCAAAGCCCTTGAATGTGCCGTTATCGAGCCACTTAAGGTCGTCGCCGTATATATTCTCGGCAAGAAGCTTCTTCATGCGCTCCATGACAGAGGAGAGCGATGGATCGGAAGCAAGATCATGCTCCTCCTTCCTGTCGTTCTCCATATCGAAGAGCTGGAAGACATTTCCGCAAGGATAGTAGATGAGCTTATAGTGGCCATCCCTGATCATCCTCGTGGACTTCGTTCCCTCGCTTACCTCTCCATAGATATAATCATGCTTCTCGTCACCGAAGATCGATATCCCATCCATCTCCGGCACATCCTCGATGCCGCAGAGCGAGAGAAGCGTCGGCATGACATCCGCAACCGAACAGAGCCTGTCCTCAAAGCCCTTCCCACGATACTCCTGCATCGGCTTGCCGCTGAAGATCAGCGGAATCGAGGCAGAGCCCTCATAGAAGAGCCTCTTGGCGACCATGCCATGGTCGAAGAGCATATCCCCGTGATCGCTCATGAACACGATGATCGTATCATCGAGCATGCTCAGCTCCCTGAGCGTCCCCAGAAGCATCCTGATATTGTAATCGATATGCGTACACTGGGCCATGAAGGCCTTTCTGGCAGCCTCGACCTCCCTCGGGCTGTACGAAGCGGCCATCTCCCTCATCTCGCGGATGATCCACTCATCGTTCCAGTCATCGGGGTATACGGGGTCGAGGGCTGTGTCAGCATACTTATCAAGGAACGCCTTTATAGGCACTAGAGGCGGATGCGGGTACTGATACGAGACAAAGAAGAAGGCCGGGCGCGTAGGATCGTGCCTCATCATCTCCTTCATCATCATCTTCGTGACCCAGTTCGTCTCATGAGCCTCCTCTGGCAGATGCCAGGGACGGGTGTAATAGGTGTTATTGCCCATGCCATGCATGAACTGCTCACCGGTGTATCCATGCTCACCCATCCAGATCTGGTGATCATCGGTTACACCGAACTCATAGCGCCCCTCCTCCGTTATCAGGGCCTCATCGAATCCGATGCGGTCCCGCTGAGGATAGACATGGAGCTTTCCGACCGCCACCGTCTGATAGCCAGCATCATGGAATACCGAAGCAAGCGTAGGCGCGTCAGGCATCCTCATCCTGTCTGAATAGACCCTGTCCCCGTGATGACGGGGGGAAAGCCCCGTCATCAGAGAACGTCTGGCGGGAATGCATACAGGGCATTCGCTATACGCATTCTCCATCCTTATGCCTTCACGGGCGAGGAAGTCTATCGTGGGCGTCATCACATCGGAGCGCCCCGCGTGGCCGAAGAGATATCCTGGCCACTCATCGACGCAGATGAAGAGAACGTTCTTCCTCTTATCCATCCTACCCTCCTCAGATCAGGCCGAGCGTCGTCGGCAGCCAGAGCGAGAGCGCAGGGATGTAGGTCAGCATCATCAGGACGATGAACATGACCACGAGAAGCGGGAACACCGCCTTGGTAAGCTTCTCGATCGAGATTCCGGATATACCGCTTCCGACGAAGAGTACTCCGCCTACCGGTGGCGTGATCAGGCCGATTCCGCAGTTGAGGATGAGGATCATGCCGAACTGGATCAGGCTCACGTCGATAGCCTGCAGGATAGGAACGAGGATCGGAGTGACGATAACGATGATCGATGCCATTCCGAGGATCATTCCCAGAAGCAGGATGATGATGTTGATAAGCAGCAGCAGCAGGAACTTGCTCTGCGTGAGCGCGAGCATTCCCTCTACGACCATCTGCGGGATGTTCAGATATGCGATGCAGTATCCGAACGGACCGGAAGCCGCGATCAGAAGCAGGATCGGAGCCAGCGTCTTCACGCTGTTCATCATCATCGGGAATACTTCCTTCCACTTCATCTCCTTGTACACGAAGATGGAGATGACGATGGAGTAAAGCACTGCGACTGCGGCGCTCTCGGTCGCGGTGAAGAATCCGGAGACAACGCCGACAAGGACGATGAGGATCGTACCGACGCCCCAGATCGAGGACCAGATAGCCTTCAGGAGATTCTTGATCGAGAATGGCGTTCCCTTAGGATAGTTCCTCTTCACGGAGATGATGTAGCAGTAGATCATGAACGCGACTGCAAGCAGCACGCCAGGTACGATTCCGGCCATGAAGAGCGCGCTTACGGAAAGCCCGCCGGCAGCCATCGAGTAGATGATCATGTTATGCGATGGAGGGATAAGCATGCCCTCTACCGAGCTTGACATCGTGATCGCGGTAGCGAAGTCCTTGTCATAGCCGTTCTTCTCCATCATCGGGATGACGATAGGACCGAGGGACGCGCAGTCAGCGGTAGCAGATCCAGATACGCCGCCGAAGAGGAGGCTGTCGCAGCAGTTGACCATCGCAAGTCCGCCTCTCATCCAGCCGACAGCCGCGTCGGCAAGCTGTACCAAGCGGTCGCTTATGCCACCCTTCGCCATGACATCACCGGCGAAGATGAAGAACGGGATCGCGAGGAACGTGAAGCCATCGATGCCATCCACAAGCTGGCTTATGACCATCAATGGCGGCATACCCATATAGATGAACGTGAATATCGAGGCGCCAATCATCGCGTAGGATATATGCGCTCCGAGGAATATCATTACGAAGAAGCTACCAAGAAGGATAGCGATTGCACCGGCATCAACCATCAGAAACCTCCTTTGATGAATCTTCCGATCGTCATGAAGAGGCTATAGATACCACCGACGACGATCGAGATATAGTTAAGGGACTGAGGCCAGCCCGTAGCAGACATCCTTGCCATCGAAGAGAGCGAGGAGAGGCTAATGCCGTAGTAGATCCAATAGATGCTGACGAAGAGCAGCAGCACGTATGTAAGGATCGCCAGGACCTTCCTTGCAGGTCTGGGAAAGAGATTCACGAACACCGTCATGTTGGCGTGCTTGTTATCATAGATACCATAGCCCGCGCTCGCGAAGCAGAGCCATACGAGGCAGAGGACAGCCAGCTCCTGCGTCCATCTCGGCTGTCTGACGAAATGCGCGAACCGCCCTATCACGCCATAGGTCACCGAGAAGATCATGGTGAGGAACACCAGCGCGCAGAACGCGAGCATGATATGCGTGAATATCGAGGCGAACTTATCGTACTTCTGAACGATCTCAGAACGATTGATACTCATTTTGACTCCTGTTTTATAAAGGCAAGGCGCCTTGGTAACGGCGCCCTGCATCGATTTAGGCTAAACTCAGCGGGCTGCGTCTATCTGAGCGATGATCTCAGCATACTCGTCGCCGTACTTATCGTAGACGGATGCGCATGCTTCCTTCCACTCAGCGACATTGACCTCAGTGACCTTGACGCCAGCGGCAGCCATCTGCTCAAGATACTCGGCGTCTGCGGCATCGGAGATCTCCTCGAAGTATCCGACGGACTCATTGAAGCACTCCTGGATGAGGGCCTGATCCTCGGCAGAGAGCTTGTTCCACACGGCCTCGGAGAAGAGGATGAGGTTCGGGCTGATCTCATGCTGGTCGAGGACATAGTACTTGGCGATCTCAGGATAGGCGTTGGTCACATAGCCGGAGAGCGGCTGCTCCGCGCCATCGACGATTCCGGACTGGAGAGCGGTGAAAAGCTCAGAGAAGTCAACAGCCTGTGCCGTGGCTCCAAGGGCCTCGATAGCATCGTAGTATACCGCGCCTTCCTGGCATCTGATGAGAAGTCCCTGCATATCCTCAGGATGCTGTACGTCCTTCTCCGTGAAGAAGTAGTTCCTAGCAGATTCCTGATATGCTCCGAGGCATACGATACGCGTGCCAGCCTCCTGGACATAATCAAAGAGAGCCTGTCCATCCTCGCTCTTCTCGAAGCGCCTGGCATGATCCACTGAATCGAAGAGATAAGGCAGGGAGAACACGCGGAGAAGCGGTGCGCCATAATCAGCGATGACTCCGCCCATGAGCATCGCGGCATCGATCGTACCGGTCTGCAGTCCCTGCACCGTGCTGGGCTTGCTGCCGAGAACGCCGCTGTAATAGAGCTGGAACTTCATGCGGCCGCCGCTCTTCTCTTCCAGAAGATCACTGAATCTCTGGATACCCATCGAAAGCGGGTGGCTCTGACCGTTCTGCAGCGCGAAGCGGAATACGATTTCGTCGCTGCCTGATGAGGATGCTTCCTTGCTTCCTCCGGCGAATATGGTCTGTGATGCGAGTGTCAGCAATATGACAAGAACAACTGCGATATACCATTTTCCTTTCATGGCAATCCTCCTTTCCTTTCTGCAGATAGTCTATTGGAGGAATGGAAAGATGGTTATGAGGGAAAATCACGAAAAATCGGACGATATCGACTTATCGTCCTGCTTTCTCGCATCCTTGGGAGGATAACCCTTGATCCGCTTGAAGCATCTGCCGAAGTACGCAGGATCGCTGAAGCCGACGGAGGACGCCGCCTCAGAGACATTCATGCCGCGGAGCATCAGGCTCTCGGCCTTATCCATGCGGAACCTCGTCAGGTACTCCACCACGGCACAGCCGAACTCCTTTCGGAACGCCCTTCCGATATATGACTTATCCATATCGAGGGCATCCGCGATCTCCTGCAGCGATATCTGCCGCGCATAGTTCTCCTCGATATACTGATACACCCTCTGCGCAACGCTCAGGCTGCCATAGTTCTCGGAATTCTCCCAGTACTGTGAGATGAAGCGCCCGATGCACTCGCGGAACGTGCCTATGGAATAAGGCTTGAGTATGTAATCAAAGACGTTCTTCCTGATCGACTGCCTGAGATACTCATAGTCAGAGTATGCCGTGACCATCACGATCCTAGCCTCTGGCCGGAGCGCGTTCACGCGGTCGATGAAATCGACGCCGTTGACATCAGGGAGGTTCACATCGAGCATCACGAGATTCCAGCTGGACTTCTCAAGCTGAAGCTCGGCACTATGACCGTCCGAGGCGAGCCCGACGGTAGAGAACTCCGTCGGATAGCTCATCCTGAAGAGCTTTTCCAGCGCCAGGCGCTCTATCGGATTATCCTCAACGATCAGGACCCGCATCCGCTGCCTCCTTCGGGAACCTTAGCACGATGGTGGTGTGCCTGCCAACGATACTCGACACGCGGATGAGATCGTTCCGGCCATACTGAAGCTCGAGGCGCCTCCTTATGTTATTAAGCCCTATGCCCTTGCGGTTCATCCTCAAGGCCTCCTCAGGATTCCCTATTCCCACGCCATCATCCTTTATCGTCACTTCCGTGTCCCCGTCGCTATCACCGATGAATATCTTTATGGATATAGCCTTACGGTCCTTCCCTAGCCCATGCTTGAGGGCATTCTCCACTATAGGCTGTATGCACATCGGCACGATGAGACGCCCCGCCATGCTCTCCTCGCTCGCATCCCCGGTATAGAGGATACTGAACCCTATATCCTCCGGATGCGACATCTTGTGCAGCCTTATATATGTCTCCACGATGGAAAGCTCATCCGAAAGGCTCACCAGATGCTCCTTATTATAGAGGCTATAGCGCAGGATCCTGCCTGTACATTCCACCATATCCAGCACCTGGGCCGGATCATTGACCAGCACGGCCATGCCTATCTGATGCAGGGAGTTGAAGAGGAAGTGAGGGTTCACCTGAGAGCGAAGCATATCCATCTCTGAGGATATGAGCATACGGCGAGCTGTCTCGTTCTTCAGCTTCTCGTCCAGGAGATTGCGCTCTATCTCTGCCTTATCCTGGATCTCCTTGAAGTAGACGGAGAGCCTATGCTTCAGCCTGTTTATCCCGACGAACAGAAGCCGGAACTCCTCGAAGCGGCCATTCTGGAGATTAGGAACCTTCCAGTATCCCTTGGAGATTCCCTCAAGATTCTCTATGGCACGGCCGATGGCACTGCGTATCGTCATGCCGAACCAGAGATAGAGGGAGGATATCATTATCGAGATCACGGCTATGAATGTGAACGACATCGCGGTCACCCTCGATATCCTCACCTCATCCTCCGAGTAGCGTTCAAGCTCCATATCCATCTGGCTCTTGTATAGCTCGAGGATCTCCTCGGTATGGCACTCGATGCCGGTATCGACATAATGCCTGTCAAGATAGAACGAGGCAGGAGCGCTGCTGTTCTCTATCGTCTCCCTCTGATACTCATTGAAGGCCTGGAGCCGCCGGAGGACGTTCCTCGTATCTTCATCCTCATCATATGCAATAAGGAAGGCCGCTATCGCCTCATCCAGATCCGCCGTTGCACTCTCATACTGCGCCATCCCGTCATCCTCACCGCCAGAGAGCGAGACGAGATCAAGGGAACTTCCCACTCCCATCAGCGCCACGAATATGCGGTTCCATCTGCCTGAATAATCCATCAGGAAGGTTGAGCTGTCATATTGCTGCGATACATTGGTAAAGAGGAAGGAGAAGAGCGCTATCACCAGTATCAGGAACAGCAGTCCCATGAATACGATAAAGCGTCCGATGCTCATGGATTTCAAGAGTGCCATTCCATGATTATAGCACCATAGCCTCTCTCGCGGAGCCTGCTGTACAAGGGAATGTCAGATGGGGAGGATTTCCCTGCGAAGGTATACTGACTGGCCATATGGCGCAAGAATATGCATGGAAACATGGAATTACTGGGATAAAATATGCAAAGATGCATGAAAACATGCCATAAGGATATGCAGATGATTCCGACGAGAGACTTGTATGAGGGAAAGATGAATAAGGTCGTATTGATCCCGGATTCATTCAAAGGCACGATGTCCAGCTCTCAGATCATCTCCATCATGAAGGAGAGGATACTTCACTATCATCCCGATTGCTCGGTAGTATCGATTCCGGTCGCGGATGGCGGCGAAGGGAGCGTTGATTCCTTCCTCACCGCGCTCGGTGGAGAGAAGATAGCGCTCAGGACGAAAGGACCATGGAACGAGGAGATCGAGAGCTTCTACGGGATGCTCCCAGACGGGACTGCCATAATAGAGATGGCAGTCTCTGCAGGGCTTCCTCTGGTCGGCGACAGGAAGGATCCCGCCCAGACGACGACCTATGGCGTCGGTGAGCTTATCATCGATGCCGCGAGGCGTGGGGCTAGACGCCTTGTGATAGGGCTCGGCGGCAGTGCCACGAATGACGCTGGATGCGGGGCGGCAGCTGCTTGCGGCGTCCGCTTCATCGACAAGGAAGGAAAGCCTTTCATCCCCGTAGGAGATACGCTGGACAGGATATGCCATATCGACCTCTCGACGATGGATGAGAGCGTGAAGGCGCTCCCCATCACAGCCATGTGCGATATAGACAATCCATTCTATGGACCAGCAGGAGCAGCCGCTATCTACGGCCCGCAGAAAGGAGCCGATCCGGAAATGGTGAAGGCGCTGGACGGGAAGATGAGGCATCTCGCCTCAGTCCTCAGCAAGGAACTTGGCATAGAGCTTCAGAAGATACCGGGTAGCGGGGCTGCAGGCGGCATGGGAGGCGGCATGAGCGCGTTCTTCTCCGCCCGGCTTCAGATGGGCATAGACACGGTACTTGAGACAACCGGATTCGAGGTCCTCGCAGAAGGCGCTGACATGATCTTCACCGGAGAGGGACGGATCGATGGCCAGTCGCTTCGAGGCAAGGTCGTGATAGGCGTTGCCCGCAAGGCGAAGAAGATGGGAATACCTGTCATAGCGATAGTCGGTGACATAGGTGATGATATTACCGCTGCCTATGACGAGGGAGTCTCCGGCATATTCTCGATCAACCGGGTAGCCGTGCCATACAAGGAGGCAAGGCCCAGGGCAAAGGACGATATGCGTCTCACGATGGATAATATCCTGAGGTTCATGAAGCGTATCAGATGAAACAGCGAAGGAGGATGCATTGCTCAGGATCACAGCGCTGATGGAGAACTCCCCATCGGGCAACAAGGCCCTCATAAACGAGCATGGCCTCAGCCTGATGATCGATGATGGCAGCCACAGGATACTATTCGATTGCGGAGCGGGAAGCCATTTCATATACAATGCCCACAGGCTCGGCATAGATCTCGATAACCTCGATGCCGTCGTCATCAGCCACAGCCACTACGACCACGCCGCAGGCTTCAGAGACTTCGCGGAGGCAGGATACAGGGCCCCTGTCCTATACGTCGGCGAGGGATTCTTCGAACGCAAGTATGCAAGAAAAGGCCTGGGATACTCCGATCTCTCGGCAGGCTGGGATGAGCGCTTCGCCCTTGCCAGCGGCTTTCCGGTCCGTGCGGTGAAAGACTGTGTCGAGATATTCCCCGGCATATCCCTCCATCAGGGATTCAGGCGGGCACACAGGGAAGAGACCATCCCGGAAAGATTCGTAAAGGAAACAGCCAGAGGCTTCGTCCCCGATGACTTCTCCGATGAGATCGCCCTTTCGATCAAGACAGGCAATGGCCTTATGATAATAGCCGGATGCGCCCATCCTGGCATCATGAACATGCTTGATACGATACGGGATTCATCCGCGGATAGGATATACGCATTGATCGGAGGAACGCACCTTGTCGAAGCCGATGAAGGACGTATCGAGAGCTGCATATCAGCCATCAAAGCCATGGGAATCAGTATCGTAGGGCTATGCCACTGTTCCGGAGAGACTGCAGAGACGATGGCAAGGAAAAGGCTTGGAGATGCCTTCTTCGATCTCTCCGTCGGGGATACGATCATCATCTAAGAAAATCTGATACTCTCATCTGGTTTTAATGAATGGTGATTATATTATGGCCATGGAGGACAGAACGATGAAGAGTATCAAGAGAATAATAGCCATCACAGCCATAGCGCTCGCCGCAGGAACGGCCTTTGCAGCCATCACAGAAAAGGAGGCTGTGGATATCGCACTTAAGAGCGCAGGGATATCGCACGAGGAGGTCATAAGGCTAGCCTCCCACCATGACTTGGATGACAGGAGACCATGCTTCGATGTCGAGTTCAGCACGGATGAGGGGCGCTGGGAGTATGAGATAGATAGCGAGAGCGGACGTATCCTTGAATACGGATTCAAGGCCCATGATCAGATCCACCATCATGGAACGAGACCTCAGGCACCTGCTGCCGTACCTACCCCTAACCTCGCTCCTGAGCCAAAGGTCTCCCCTGCCGCAACGGCTGCCCGGCATATAGACAGGACCAAGGCTGAGGAGATTGCGCTCTCTGACGTCAGCCTTACCAGAAACGATGTATCCAGGCTTAGGACAGAGCCTGACAGGGAAGATGGCCGCAAGGTCTATGAGGTTAAGTTCAACACTCCGGAAAGCGAGTACGAATACATGATCGGAGAGGATGATGGCTCCATCATCAAGGCCTCATGGGAGAGAAGAGGCCGCATCGGAGGAGACAGGGATGCCCGCCTCACGCAGGAAGAGGCCATTGAGATAGCCAGCAAGGCGTTCGGTCCTGGTGCTGAAAGGCTCAGGGTCTGGGAAGACCGGGATGATGGACGCTTCTTCTATGAGGCTGAGGCCCTGGTCAATGGCTGCTGGATGGAGGCTGATATCGCAGGAACTGGCGAGATAGTCAAGCTCGAACGCGACTACAGGGGATACAGGAGATAAGCAATAACGGACTGGTCTGAGGATATCCTGGACCGGTCCATCTTTCCTGTTGCATCTGCCTGATATAAGCCATACAATATTACCAGAATAGATTTTGGTAAAATAGATTTTGGTAAAATAAATTCAGGTAGGATAGAGCATGTTTCTAGGAAGGCAGAGGGAGCTTAATCTGCTAAGGAAGGAACTTAGCAGGAAGAATAAGACAGCGATTCTCATCTATGGACGAAGGCGCATAGGCAAGACGTCCCTTATTTCCGAAGCACTGAAGTCCGCTTCAGGAATAATCATACGCTTTACGGCAGTTCCTGACGAACTGGGCGAAAACGCAAGAAGGCTATCGGTAGCCGTCGGTGACGCACTTGGCATACCAGGCCTGCATATACCGGATTTCGAATCCCTCCTGAAATACATGGCCTCTTTGAATCAGGAGATCATATTGGAAATCGATGAATACCAAGATCTGAGGAAGAAGGCCAAGGGTGAGGTCATCGACGCATATCTTCGCGATTTCATCGATCATGCTCCAGATACCATGAAGATCATCATCTCGGGTTCCGCAATCAGAGTCATGAAAGGACTGCTAAATAAGGAGAACCCTTTATATAAAAGGTTTTCACTGGAATTATCGCTAGGAGAGCTGGACTATCTGGAGTCCTCTCTTTTCTATCCAGAGCGAAGCGTCAGTGAAAAGATCGTCCTGTACTCGGTATTCGGCGGAATTCCGATGATACTCTCGATGATAGATCCGGAGCTGTCAGTCGAAGAGAATATAATAGCTCTCTTATTGGAGAGAACGGGTCTTGCCCGCTCCTATACTGAAGATATCCTATATGCGGAACTCAAAAGCTCAGGAGGAGCATACTCTGCGATTACCCGCATAGGAAACGGGAAGCGCAGCTATTCGGAAATCAGATCAGCCCTAGAGGATGATGAAAGCAGGAATTCCCTTGATTATACCCTTGAGCAGCTGCAGAAGGCGGATTTCATAGAGAAAAGACAACCGATAAACCTAAGAGGAAGCAGGCGAAAGATGTTCTACGAGCTGAAATCCAACATGCTGCGCTTCCATCTTGCATATATAGAGAAGCACCCTGAAGCCATGGCATCGACTGCCTTCTTCAGAAAATACATAAGCCCATCCATCGACACATTCGTATCATATCGGTTCGAGGATATCGCTCGGCAATGGTTCCTTATCCAGACAGGAAAAGGCATCAGAGATGACATCATAAGCATCGGAACGTACTGGTATGATGATAAGAACACGAAGAGCAATGGCGAATTCGATGTAGCGATTGAGACGCTTGATGGTTATGAGATCTATGAAGCCAAGTTCCTTTCCCACCCGATGAAGGAAGCTCTCATAAAGGAGGAAACCAGCAAGATCAGGAAGATAGCCGGCCTTCAGATATCAGCAATCGGCTTCATATCCTCATCGGGGTTCGAAATACCAGGAGGAAAAAGGATATCAGGAGAGGAGCTGTATTCGCTATGAAGGCAAGAAGGCGGAACACATGCTCCGCCTTCCTTCTAGAGCCCCCGGCCGGAATCGAACCGGCGACCTCAACCTTACCATGGTTGCGCTCTGCCGACTGAGCTACAAGGGCACTGCATTGGCTACCTTACAGAATCAGGGCTTCCGTGTCAATATCATGATACCTCGATTATTAAAGACCTCTCCGCGGAGCCACTGTTATGCTCAATCCTTCAATTTATGGCTATTTCGCTGAAAACCACTGCAGAATCGCATCAGGTTCCATCGGAGGAACCTCGAAATCCTTGAAATCCTTTATATTCCTCGTGATTATGACATCGCATCCAGCAGACTTTGCGCAGGCTGAAAGCAGGCAGTCCTCGAAATTAGATGCCTTGGTCTTATAAGCATCCAAGATGTTCTCTTCAGTCACAGGAATAATCTTGGCTATGTCTAGGACCGCACCAAGACAGTCATATGCACTGGCGCTATCATGCAATCCCTTCCGTAGGATATAGAAGATGTCGGTAATGCTTGAAGCTGTCAGAAAGCCATTCATCACATGGTCCTCGCAGAGTTTTAGGACAGCTCGTGAATCATCATAGGAACCCTCACGTTCCAGGAAGACGTCAAGGAATATATTAGTATCTATCAATGCTTTAAGCTTTCTCAAGGCGCATCTCCTTCAGTGAATGCCTGTCTATATCCTCGGAAACCTTACCCTTGAGTACGCCGCTGAGCCTATCTACAGCGCTGATCCTTGGATTGCTTATCCTTGCTATGGCTTTCCCGTTCTTCGTGATCAATATGTCTTCCTTTTCAACCATCTTGAGATAATAGCCGAAGTTTGCCTTGGCTTCAGATGCAGATACTGTAATCATGCCTCGCCCTCCTCTGATCATATATTAGCCGATTTATCATAGATAACGAAGCATAACCGTACTATTTACCATATAAATACAGATTATATTGATCAAGTTATTACCAATTACCCATCCAATGCATGATTCTCATATACCCTTGGAATCATGACCACGCCTAAAAGACGTGGTTTGGGCTGAGGGTATACCCCCTCTACCACACCTGCATAGCAGGTGGTTTACTTATCTCCAAGCCCCCTTGGGGGATGGCCTTAAAAACACTAATGGATTACACTCCCGAGAATTTGATCAGCATCATTCCAAAGGCCCATACCTGTATTGGCGTTTGAACAGCACGTTAGCAGAAGCTCTATAGCCCTATATTCAATATGCCCCTATAGGCTCTCACACAAATGATATCACCAGCTTCTTTCCCATGCCTTCTGCGAGCTTGTAAAGCGTGGCAACAGAGGGATTTCCGTTTCCGTTCTCTATCCTGCTGATATTCGCCTGCTGGATTCCTGTCTTGGCCGCAAGCTCCTTCTGCGTAAGCCCTGCCTCGTGCCTGGCTTTTATCATCGCACGGACAAGTTGGAATTCCGGCTCAAGGGCGTCATACTCCTTCCTGACCTCCGGATCCTTCATCATCTCGTTGAAGAAAATATCATAGTTAGTCATTCTTCTTTCTCCTTTCTCAGATGATCAGCCCTATATCTGATTGCCGTCTCGATTTCATTTCTAGGGGTCTTCTACGTTTTCTTCACAAAGCCATTACTATATCGATTATGCAGATGACTGTGATGACAGCGATTCTGCTGTACAGCGTACCAGGCAGGATAATTCAACAATGTCAGGTATTATCGATATGATCCGGATCTGACACGGCGACCTCAACCTTACCATGGTTGTACTCTACAGCACTGCATTGGCTACTATTATAGAATCCAAGTATTCACATCAACACATTTGTATCTTTTTTCTGTTACGGATACTAAAAATCTGCGCGAATCAATACACCTGCATTAGTTAATGCTGCCTGTAAGGCATATATATCAATGTCACATATATCTATATGCTTTTCAGCGATAATTGCCGCTGCAATTCCTGCGACTTGTCCTGTCAATGCTGCTACAGGAATTACCCTAGTAATTTCCCAGGCATCTCCTCCCGCTGAAATACACCTACCAGCAGCAAACACATTTGATAATTTAGAAGAATATAATGTCCTAAATGGAATTTCATAAACAGGTGCCGGTTTCCGCCAATCACCAGCTACTCCTATACTGTCATAAAAATGTTGTGAAATGTCATTATCACTTAATGTATATTTCCCACAAATCCGTCTCACCATCCGGAGTTGAGCCATCGAAGGCAAAGAAGCAAGTGTCAAAGTCCTATCTGCTTTAAGTAGTGATAGTAATTGTTTATGTCCTTCCTTAATAAATTTATTTATTTCTTCTGCAGTATCGCCGTAATAAACTCGCTTTGATTTTTCATCTGCGCTTCCCATAGCAAGAAGCATTAATCCCTGTTCAAAAAAGCTACCACGCTTTGAAACCATCTTGGCCTCGCCTTTTGTAATGTATGTCCATATGGCAAGACTATTTTCTCGAGAAATACAATCAACACCAGCTCTTGCAAAAAGCTCTGCATCCCCAGAGGCATCTACAACAGCAGCACACTTATATAGATGTCGTCCAGATTTATTTTCCACTATAATACCTGTTACTTTAGACTCATCAAGGACAGATCCTACAAACACGGTATCATAAAGAATATTAACTCCAGATTGGATAACTAATTCTTCCAATGCCAAAGAGAAAGCCGGACCATTAAAATCCGCTTCATATCTTTTTCGTGATTCCCCACAGCCTATCATACTTTTTTGATAGGAATATTTCACAGATAAATGCAATAATTCTTCACTGAGCCCAGCAATTACCTGATGGCCATAACCGTCATCTAAAGGAAGGTAAATCACAATATGTCCTGCAGTGGCTAGACCTCCAAGGAATATTAACTTTTCTATAAGAAGAGTTCTTGCACCTGCTCTCGCAGAAGATATAGCAGCTGCGCACCCTGCTATTCCGCCGCCAATAACAATAACATCAAATTCCTCCGACTTATTCAAATCATCACAATTCACAACTGGTTTAGAATAGCGTTCGATCCTATCGGCATTAGAGAACCTACCTTCATTATAAAATTCTTTCATCATTTCTTTCCTTATTTTAAAGTTATCTTAAACAAATTAAGAGCATCTTCCTTAAAGAATTACTCCACCCTACTCTGCAAGAGAAAATCCAACACAACTAACAATGTCGAATCCCAATACTCCCATTCATGGCCATATCCCGAAGTCTCCACGAACACTATCTGATAGCCTTTCTCCCCTGCGTGTTCCTTAAACAACATATAGTCGTCAAGATATGGATCGTCTTTTCCTATCGCTAGCATCATACGCGGCAAGGCTCCCTTCTCGGCAAGACGATCGATCTGTCCCCATGCATCAAAGGATGAAGCCAAGAAGGCGTCATATCCTCCTGACAAGGCGATAAGATTCCTATATCGTTCAGGAAAGGCACGATACGCCTGGCTCTCCTCAAGACGCGGCAGGCATAATGGCGGTCCGGAAAGGCTAGCGACAGCAGAGAAAAGCTCAGGATATTCCATTGCGATGGACAAGGCGCCCCTTCCACCCATCGAGATGCCTGCGATGTAGTTATCCTCACGCCTTGATGAGACAGGAAGCCAGGAATGGACAAGGGGAACAAGCTCTTCGGTGATGTATCTCCTGACGCTCAGACCTATGCCGAACGAGGGCCAATCCATATAGTCGGAATTCAGACATGACGGCATGACAACGGCCATATTCCGCTCTTGGGCATAGCGCTCTATGGCTGTCTGCCTTATGAAATCCGAATGATCCCCCTCGGTTCCATGCAGGAGGAAAAGAACCTTATATTTCCTATTTCCAGAATAAAAGCGTTGGGGATCATCTTCATCAGATATATCAGGAAGAATCACGGATATAGAGGTCTTTCCGTTAAGATACCTACTCCGTATGGACATCCCTATCACTGCCATGCTGCTTTCCTCCTTATGATCTCTATCGCATCGGGAAGGTCCCCGAACGATGAGATGGCCGTATCAGCCTTACCATACGATACGGCATTCCCGGTTGCAATGGAGAAACAGCCTGCGCTTCGTGCAGCCTCTATGCCGCTCTCTGAGTCCTCTATGACAATGCAACGATCTGGAGGAAGTCCAAGTCCAGAGGCTGCCAGTATGAATACCTCAGGATCGGGCTTCGCATTCCGTATCATCGAGCCATCGATGATAACATCGAAGAAGGGACGCAGCCCAGTCCGATCCGCGATGAATGGAGCATTGCGGCTGGAAGAACCTATAGCCATGCTGTAACCCTGACGCCTTAATGAGGATAATGCCTCCATCACATCACGGGAAATGGATGCTGGAGTAAGGGATTCCAAGAACCATCTGTATATCCTGTTCTTCTCAGCGGCAAGAGCCTCCTTCTCCTCCATAGACAACGTCCTATCATATCCTCTGAGGATGCACTCAAGGCTAGCCATCCTCGAAATCCCCCTCAGCTGATCGGCAAGATCATCATCAACTGCGATTCCCAGCTTTGCGGCTACGGCCGCCCAAGCCTGGCGATGATAGATATCCGTAGAGATGAGTACTCCATCAAGATCGAAGATCAGGCCCGTTCTCATAACCTCACCCTCAAAGGAGAATCCAAGCCAACGACCACGGCTGTCCCAGAGTCAGTCATGACAGGGAATCCATCCCCCTCTATGATAGATATCGACCAGGCATCCTGGCTGATGCGGAATTCAGCAAGAGAACCGCGATAGCTGAAGCGGAAGCTGAATCCGATCCAGCCCCGCGGAATAAGCGGCGAGCGGATACGTACGCCATCCTCTTCTAGGCATAATCCGGCAAAGCCCCTTGTCAGAGCGAGATAAGATCCACCGATATTGGCAAGATGGATGCCGTCCTTGGTATTGCCATGAGAATCCTCGATATCAAGCAGGAGACTATCACCGAAGTAGGTAGAAGCCTCAGCAGTCAGACCAAGCCGCGCCGCAGCTATGCTGAATATGCACGCAGAAAGTGAGGAATCATGGGTCGTGATCCTCTCATAATAGCGGAAGGACCTAAGCATAACGTCAGGTTTCTCTATATCGGGAAACAGCACATAGGCCATTACGGTATCAGCCTGCTTGCATATCTGCCATCGATACAGGAACAGCGGATGATAATGGAGAAGGAGCGGAAGATTCCCTTCGGGCGTGGATGATATATCCCAGACGGGCTTCTGCAGGAATGAATCATCCTGAGCATTGATGCCAAGCCCATCATCATAAGGCATGAACATGCACTCCGCAGCCTTCCTGAACTCCTCGGCTTCCTCAGATCCTATGCCTAGCCTCTCTAGGACTTCAGGATGTGATATGGCCAGCCGGGATATGACGGATCCTGCATACATGAGATTGAATCTCGCGATCGCGTTCGTGTAGTAATTGTTATTCACGATACATGTATACTCATCAGGCCCCGTCACCCCGTTTATCATGAAGTGCCCGTCATGCCAGTTTCCCACGCTTATCCACAGCCTCGCGGTCTCGATCAGTACCTCCGCTCCTTCTCTGCATAGATAATCATCATCTCCCGTCGCAGCATGATAGCCTGCGATGGCATATGCCATAGCCCCATTTATATGGTACTGGGCACTGCCAGAAGGGAAATAGCCGGAACACTCTGTACCGCTGATCGTACGCCATGGGTATAAAGCTCCCTGACGATGACCAAGCAGTCTGGCATTACGCCTTGCCGCATCCAGTGTCCTGTACCGGAAGGAGAGGATCCTCCTTGCGCTTTCAGGATCAGTAAGGATGAAGAATGGCAGCATATACATCTCGGCATCCCAGAAATAATGACCCTCATACCCCTCTCCTGATAACCCCTTAGCAGCCATGCTGCAAAGGCCATCATTGCCAGCGGCCTGCAGCAGCTGATAGATGCTGAAATTAATCGCGGTATCGAGTTCTTCATCTCCTTCTATATGCATAGCGGCCTTCTTCCAGAATGCTGCTAGGAATGAACGTTGCTTAGCATAAAGCTCATCGATCCGTCCCTTACATACACGCATGATGGAGATGGCATCATCAGCAGGGTGATCGCTGCGCCTCGAATCAAGGAGGACGGCATACTGAACGAAGCGGATACTGCCGCCAGGCTCAAGCCTTCCCCTGGCGACATGCCTGAGGCTATGGGCCTGCTCATCATAGGAAACCTCTGAATCAAAGGCATTGCCGCAGCCTGCAGAGATAGCCGCGGCCACCTCTATGCCGCTTCCTTTCGTCCGGGAAAGAAGCACGCCGCCATCATCTGACAAGATACAGCCCAAGGGAACCGTATGTACCTCGCCCTCGGCAGGCAGCCTAGGATCGAGATGGCTGGCATATCCTGGGACACATCCCCTGCTCTCAGAGATGAATTCGACGACACCGGAAAAAGAGGGAGAAGAAATGCTTATATCGATGGTGAAAAGGCTACGGATATCAAATGAGGCCATGCGCCGGAACCCGATAACAACCTCCTGGCCTGACGGAGATATCCAGTCAACCTTCCGCAGGGCCACGCCTGCATCCATATCAAGGGCCCTCTCGATATGCCGGACCTCGCCATCAAGCAGGGAAAACCGCTCACCGTCTATGCATATCGATACGCTCTGCGCATCAACGGCATTGAACATAACATCCTTCGATGTTACGAGATTGCAGAGCTTCTCCGCCTGCTTCATCTCGATTGTATCGTATACACCATTGAGGTAGATGCCGCGCATCGTATCGAATGAGGATGGGACTCCCTCCTCAAGCGTTCCCCTTACTCCGATATAGCCATTGGCCACATGGAAAAGCGACTCCTGCCTTGAAAGCCTATCCGGGGTGATGCAGAAATCAATCTCCTTATAGATCCTGCCCATGCTCACCCCTTGACCGCTCCGGCCGCAACACCTTTGACGATGTGCTTCTGCGCATAAAGATAGAAGATGATCACAGGGATTATGGACATCATCAACCCGGCCATCGCCATATTCCATTCGACGGTGTACTGTCCGATGAAGAGAGACATCGCAAGCGGAATCGTACTATTGGCAGTACTGGTCAGGGAAAGGCTTGGCAGCAGATAATCGTTCCATATCTTTATCATCTCAAGGATCGCAACGGTTATCGTTATGGACTTCAGGAGAGGAAAGACTATGCGCCAGAACAGCGTCCACACCCCGCATCCGTCGATTATCGCGGATTCCTCCAACGCTCGAGGAACGGAGGACCTGATGAAGCCATAGAAGAGAAACACTCCCATTCCGGCACCGAAGCCAAGATACATGAAAAGCATCCCTCCAAGGGTATTCAGCATCGGTATGCCCATCACCCTCGTCATGAAGCTCATCTCCTGTATCAGCGGCATCATCACTGTCTGGAATGGAATAAGCATCGTTATTACCAGCACATCATAAATAAGGCGGCTCAGCCTTCCTCCATGCCTGACGAGCATCCAGGCAGCCATGGAGCAGAACACCACGACGAGAACCACGCCGCCGATAGTAAGCACTAATGAATTACGGAAGGCCCTGAGGAAATCCATGCGCTCTGCCGCCTCAGCGTAATACCGGAAATCCAAGGAGGGAGGCAGCGATAAGGTATTGAGATACATCTCCTCGCGGCTCTTGAATGAATTGACAAGGATTATATAGACAGGGAACAGCCATGCTGAGGACAGAAGCAGAAGAAGACCTGATCTAATGATGGATACTAAGCGTCTATTCCTCATTCCTCTACTTCCTTATCAGAGGTGAAATGTACCTGGGCAAGAGTGATGAACGCTATCAGGATGAAGAACAGGATAGCCATGGACTGACCATATCCGAACTTCCTCTTCGTGAATATCTCATTGAATATCGTCATGGAGATAAGCTGCGTCGCATGGTTCGGACCTCCACCGGTAAGCGAAAGGTTCACATCATATACCTTGAAGCTATAGGAGAGTGTCAGGAAGAGGCAGATCGTGATCGAATGCATTATCAAAGGAAGCTTGATCCGCGTAAGCATCATCCATGGCCCGGTCCCCTCGATAGCCGCAGACTCAAGCACATCCTCTGATATAGACCCCAGCCCCGCGATATAGATAATCATTATGTATCCGGACATCTGCCATACGGCCACGACTATGATCGCCACGAATGCCATCTGCTTATTTGTAAGCCAGTTGAAGAAGATATCCGGACGTCCAAGCATCTCCCCGATGACGCTCATTCCCTCTCCAAGTATGAACTTCCAGATATAGCCAAGTATCAGACCGCCGATCATATACGGTAGGAAGAACATCGTTCGAGCCACGTTGCGTGTTCCGACCTTCGTCGTGACCATCAGCGCGAAGGCAAGCGCTATTATATTCACCAGGCATACAGTCACTGCCGTGAATATGACCGTGCGGCCAAGGCTGTTCCAGAATGACTGATCCTGGAATACCTCTCGGAAGTTCTGAAATCCAATGAACTCCTTAGGTACCTTCGCCAATCCATTCCACTCGACGAACGCATACCCAATGCCGGTAATGAACGGAATGATTACGACCGTGATGAATACAGCCATCAGCGGAAAGACGAATAACGCGTACCAATGCTTACCAACCTTCATGCCTTACTCCACAAATGGCTGCCCTGCCCGGGCAGCCTGATTTCACTTACTCGTTAGCTCCCTCCACGAAAGCATCGGTAAGGGTATCGAGGAATTCTGTTCCGGTCATATCGGAAATGAAGAACTCCTCAGCTATCGGAACAAGATATGCTGTAATAAATCCTGCAGGCCATTCGACATTATATGTCCATGGAATAGTGTTACCAGAATTTACAGCCTCAGCCACAGCGGCAGAAAGCGGATCCAAATCAGGAACTTCTATATCATTTACAACAGGAAGAAAGCCAAACTCATCGAAGAGAAAGTGAGTACCACTCTCACTGGTATAAAGCCAATCAAGGAAATCCTTTGCGGCCTGCTGTTCCGCCTCGCTGGCATCAGCATTGACACACCATACGGTGGATACAGCCGCAGAGATTTTTTTATTTCCACAAAGCGGTACTCCCGTCATTCCCATTTCAAACTCAGGAGCGAAATCAGCAATGACGCTGTATGCCCAGTTACCCTGATGGATCATAGCAGTAGCGCCGGTCGCGAAATCACCGCAATTGTTGTCATAGGAGACTCCAAGAGGATTTTTCTGGATACTCCTTATTGCTTCAAACAACCTTGCAAAATCCTGGAATTCAGGTACATCAGAAAGTTCTATTTTACCGGAGAATAATTTTTCACAGAATTCTGAAGGATTCTCCTGTAATGCAAATGGAAAATTCAATATCTGACCTATTAGGAATCTTCCCTCCTGTGATAGCCCTACTCCGGTAATCCCCTTCTCAGCACATTCCTCCATGAATGCAATAAGATTATCCATAGATTCAAAATTCTCAGGAGATACAAGTTCTTTATTATATAGCAAACCAAACCCTTCAACTGTCATTGGAATTCCTACAATGCTATCGTTGATTATGCTCATAAGATCTCTGTTGATCCTTGATGCAATATCAAGACTCCCAAGATCGGCAAGATATGGCTGCATTTCGTTGATTTCATCTGCAGAACGTAATGTAAATATCGTTGGCCCAGTACCACTAGACATATATGTAGTCAGGTTCGTATAGTAATCGGTTCCCGATATCCTCCAGACCTCGACCTCTACGCCAGTCTCCGCCTCATAGGCCTCAGCCATGGCCTCAAGCTGGTCATATATCTCGGTCTTATGCTGGAACAGCACGATCTTCGTGCCTTCGGTTCCTGCATCTGCTGATGCCTCCGTGCTGCCGCTCGCGAATACCATGTTAAGGGATAGCAGCATAACCAATAGAAGCAGAGCGATCTTCTTCATCATCATTCCTCCTTTTTCTCCGGTTCCCGGATAGCGATGGAACCATGCTGGATAAGCCGCGGGAGATGCACCGCCGCTCACCCCCTTCTTTTGTGCATGTTTTATCATAGTTTTACGGGAAGTCAATTTTATTTTGATATTTTATTGTTTTACAGCAAATTAGGTAATTTTCAACTCAAATTTAGTAAAACAGCTAGGGATATTAAGTAAAACCTAAGGTGAATTTTTACAAATTGATGCGTATGGATCAGAATGTCGATGCAGCGGTCTGCCGCCATCTTACCTTTGCCGCTACCTTGAAGGCCTTGCCATCGAAGGAGCCAGATAGCATACGTATAAGGAACTGGGCAGCGAGATACCCTCTCTCATAATTCGGAATCGCAACGGTGGTCAGTCCAAGCATCTCAGAGAGCCGGCCATCATCAAATCCAGTCATAGCTATATCATCAGGAATCCTGATACCATTCTCCTTAAAGGCCTTCATCGCTCCTATCGCCATGCTGTCGTTGGCGCACATGAGTACATCTGGATGGTTCTCCGAGAGGATAATCAGCTGAGCAGCCCTGTAACCGCTGCTCTCCCCGAAATCACCCAGGAGATAATTATCATCGCTGAATCCAATGTGGCTCTTCTCCAATACATATCGCATGGCACTGAAGCGCGTCCTGGTATCATCGGTATCAGCGCCGCCAAGGAAGGCAAAGCGACGATACCCCCTTGATACGAGACCTTCGGTCAGCTCGCACATGGCGTCATAATTATTCACGATAAGGCTCTTTACCCATTGGGATTCGACAACGCGGTCCATTACCACTATCGGGTAGTCGGCACCGGCCTTATCAACGATAAGCTCCGTACGGCGATGCATATTGAGCGTTATACAGCCGCAGGTATATGCAGGATCCATGAAATGCTCGCTTGAATCATCGCTACCGATGATAAAGCCATAACCCCTGGCAGAGGCATAATCGCTTATGCCATTTATGACGCTAAGGCAGTATTCGCGGTCGAATCCGCTCATATCCACAAGGATCGTATTGCTCTGCCGGCTGCCACGGCGCTTATCCTCAGGTATATGATACCCAAGCCTAAGGCACGCCAGACGTATGTTCTCAGCAGTCTCCTCGCTGACATTCCTACGCCCGTTAAGGGCATTCGAAACCGTTGCAGGAGAGACTCCAGCAGCCTTTGCCACATCGATTATGGTTACGCTCATACCAACCTCTACCTAATGATAGCACGGGATATGAACCATCACAGCACGACCAGCAGCACGGGCATAAGCACAAGGGATATTATGATGGAGAGCGTTGAGGCAAATCCCACCAGCTCCACATCGCCCTTGAGAGCCGCCACGAACGCAGGGGATGCCGAGGATATCGGGGAGAACGCGGTAATCGCGACAGCCTTGCGTATCTCATACGGGAACGGGGAGAAGGCGAAGAACGTGACGGCTATCACGGCAGCCAGAGCGAACCTTATCCAGATAGAGCCAAGGGCCTCGCGAAGCTTGGAGAAATCCATGTGGAAGTCAAGCATCAGGCCGATCATCAGCATAGCCATCGGGGCGTTGGCGGGGCTTATCATGCCAGCGAACTCGAAGACACGGTCAGGAAGCTGTATCGAGAACGCGGACAAGAGCAGCATCGTGAAGTGCGCAGTGAAGGCAGGCTTCGTGAATACGCTCAGGACAGAGCGGGTGATGCTGCGTCCCGGATTCTCCCCTACCGCCATCGCCGTGAACACGAAGCTGAGTCCCAGGCAGAGAGGGGCGTTTCCCAGGTCGAAGAGGCAGGTTCCGACCACCCCAAGCGGACCGAGGATCGTGGAGACGAACGGGAGCGTGAAGTTACCGATGTTATAGGCAGGTAGCTCCATCATGTAGAAGATCCTGGTATCCCGGCCACGCCCCTTCGATATCAGCCAGCCGGTTCCCAGCATCAGCCAGTTCGCCGCGAAGGATATCAGCGGAATGAGCATGTAGCTTATATCGAAGACGAAGGTACGGAAGCTGACGATTATCGCGCAAGGCAGCGTGACGTTCATGACGATGCGGGAGAGCGCGACGCCGTCCTCCTTGGTGAGGATTCCCGCCTTCTTGATAGCGTAACCAAGAAGCACCATCAGAAGGAAGAAGAATGCCCTGATAAGAATATCTGCCATGGCTACCGTTTTATCAAAAATTCAGCAAGAAGACACCCTCTTCTTCTAAGCATTGGTAAAGATAGTGATTAATTGCACTGAATCTATGACTGAAAATCGTAAACCCGTCCTATATTCATGATATGATAGACGAAGAGCGCATCTCGAAGAACAAGGCCATCAAGGATAAAGGAAAGGAGACCCGTTCCCGCCATGCCTCAATGCGCCCTCTCACTGTAGAATTAAAGCTCGATCTAAAGTGCCTGAACAAGACCGAAATCAATAAGCTGCATCTCTTCTTCGTGGAGCGGATGTCAGACTTCGATGCCTCCTATGAGGCATGGAAGCATTCTGCTGGGAAGCCGGAAGCTCCATCCTTTAAACATTGTTAAAGGATAGAGTGGTTCACCAGAATCGTGTGATGTATTCCATCGAATCGGCAATATTACGAAGATTTTTCATATTATCTGCGTTATTGATTATCATCTCAGACTTTAATTAGAATAGAATGTCAACTTCCGTTCAAGGAGAGAAAAGCTAATGGCTGAGAAGAAGGAAAATACGCGCTTCGGCAGCTCTGCCCGCGATATCGCGCAGGACTTCGCCGAGCAGCTGAAATACGCGCTTGACGCAGACGTCTACCACACCACGGCGGAGGGCCGCTATCAGGCGCTGGCACTTGCGATAAGGGACAGGATAATCCATCAGTGGGATCTTTCAAGGAAGACGCAGAGGGCTAACCATTCCAAGAGGGTCTATTACCTCTCGCTTGAGTTCCTCATGGGAAGGGCGATGACGAACAACATCATCAACATGGGCCTAGAGAAGAACGTCAGGGCCGCATTGTCCTCCCTTGGCTACACCCTTGAGGAGCTTGCCGACGTGGAGCCGGATGCAGGACTTGGCAACGGAGGCCTGGGGCGTCTCGCCTCGTGCTTCCTCGATTCCCTGGCGACGCTCGAGATCCCTGCCTATGGCTACGGCATCAGATATAACTACGGCATCTTCCGCCAGCAGATAAAGAACGGCTGGCAGGTGGAGACACCGGACAACTGGCTGAAGGATGGCAACCCATGGGAGATCAAGCGCTCCGATCTGGTATACCCTATCGGCTTCGGCGGAGAGGTTGTCGAGGTCAGGGAAGGTGGCAGGGACTGCTTCCGCTGGATTCCCGCGGAGACGATCAACGGAATCGCCTATGATACCCCGATCGTCGGCTATGGCGGCAAGACCATCAACACCCTCAGGCTCTGGGCGGCCGAATCTCCGGATGCCTTCTCCTTCGAGGAGTTCAATTCCGGTGACTACACCGAGGCGGTAAGGAACAAGATCAACGCGGAGACGCTCTCACAGGTACTCTACCCGAATGATACCCTCTATCTTGGAAAGGAACTGAGGCTGAAGCAGCAGTACTTCTTCGTATCATGCTCGCTTCAGGATATCATCAGGCGCTTCAAGAGATTCCCGAACAAGAAGTGGAGCGACTTCCCGAACGAGGCGGCGATCCAGCTCAATGACACCCATCCATCCCTTGCGATCCCTGAGCTTATGAGGCTCCTGATCGACAAGGAAGGACTCGGCTGGGATGAGGCATGGGACATCACGGTGAAGACGATGGGATACACGAACCACACCCTCATGCCGGAAGCCCTGGAGAAGTGGGCGCTGCCGATGATACAGAAGCTCCTGCCCCGCCATATGCAGATCATCTTCGAGATCAACCAGCGCTTCCTGGATCATGCGGTATCGTTCTTCCCGATGCAGAACGATAAGATCGCCAAGATCTCCATCATCGAGGAATCAAACCCGAAGATGGTAAGGATGGCGAATCTCTCGATCATCGGCTCACATTCCACGAACGGCGTAGCACAGCTGCACTCGGAGCTGCTCAAGCGTGAGATGTTCCCTGAGTTCAATCTCATCTTCCCTGAGCGCTTCAACAACAAGACCAATGGCATCACCCAGCGCCGCTGGCTCCTGGCCGCCAACCCCGCTCTCGCATCCCTCATCACCGAGGCTATCGGAGACAAGTGGATAACCGACTTCGATAGGATCGCAGATCTCAGGCCATTTGCCGATGACAGCTCCTTCGTGGAGAGGTTCGAGAAGGTGAAGGAAGAGGCGAAGAGAAACGCCGCCACGTTCCTCAGGAGGGATTCCGGCTTCATCCTCAATACCGACACCCTCATCGATGTGCAGATCAAGAGGATCCATGAGTACAAGAGGCAGCTCCTGAACGCCCTGAATATCCTGATGATCTATGACAGGATGAAGAGGGATGACAAGTACCTCAGGGATTTCCAGCCAACGACGTTCCTCTTCGGAGGCAAGGCTGCTCCTGGCTATGTGAACGCAAAGCTCATCATCAAGTTCATAAACAACATCGCCAAGGTGATCGCCTCAGACAGCAGGGTCAACAGGAAGCTGGCTGTCCATTTCATGCCTAACTACCGCGTCACGATGGCGGAGTCGATCATTCCTGCAGCGAATATCTCAGAGCAGATCTCCACGGCGGGAACGGAGGCGTCCGGAACAGGAAACATGAAGTTCATGGTCAACGGCGCGCTTACGATCGGGACGCTGGATGGCGCCAATGTCGAGATCGCGGAGGAGGTCGGCAAGGACAACATCTTCATATTCGGGCACACCGAGGAGGAGATCAGCGCACTTGCACCGACATACAAGGCGATGGACTGGGTCGAGAAGGATGAGGATATCAGGAGCATGATAGAGCTTATCGATTCCGGCTACTTCTCAATCAACGAGCCTCATATCTTCCAGCCGCTCAAGGACTCCCTCTTCGGAGGCGCGAATGACAGGTACTACCTCTTCGCAGATCTCAGGATGTACCATGATATGCACGAGAAGGCTGTAGAGATGTATCGTGACCACAGGGACGACTGGAACAGGATGGCGGTGATCAACATCGCATCATCCGGCAAGTTCTCGTCGGACAGGACGATAAAGGAGTATGCCTCTGACATCTGGCACGTCAAGCCATGCAAGGTGAAGAAGTCCAAGACAGACTCCGTCCTTGAGGACGCGAAGAAGTCCAATTGAAACCAGTACGGAGGGGCTGCATGATGCGGCCCCTTCTTGCTAGCTGAGTATCGAAGAGAGAAGCTCGTCGCTCTCGGAGACGAGCGTGACCGAGAGCGGATGATCCTGATAGACCGCGGAGAACGCATCGACCGCGCTCATCGCCACTGCGGCAATGAGTCCAGGGTTGTCACCGATAAGAGGAATAGAGGCTGTGTGCATATCCCTCTCACACATGGCGTCGAAGGCGCTCTTCAGCGATGAGGCTATGTCATGCACTGAATCAGACGGACTGGCATGGATGACGATATCCGCATTGATATCAGGGCTATCGATCGATATCCCCTCGCAGCTACCATCGAAGAGTATCACAGCATCAGCCTCATAGGAGCGCCAGTCATCCACGGTAGCATCCACGCCGCTCATATCAAGCCCGGATATAATCTCCTCGATAAAGCCCTTCTCTATGGCGACGTCTTCAAGCATGAAGCCATCCATGTCCACATTATCATCGGCGAAGGAAAGAATGAGCGAACGCAGCGGCAGGATCCGTCCATCCCCAGCCAGCAATGCCCTGACATACCTCTTGCCATGATCCGACACATGGCCTGGAAGCACCACGACCTCCTTACCAAGCGCACAGGCGCGCAGCAGCGTATGGAAGAGCGCATCATCATAATCCCCTCTGGGATCCGCGACGATCCTGTCCCTCAGCTGAGACAGCGCCACATTGTCATGCCTGCTTCTCATATATCCCTGAAGAACGGGTCTATCAACGAGATAAGCTCATTCCAATACGGCGGCACGGTACCTATGCCATGGAATGAGAGCGAATGCTTATGGTGGAGCTTTATCCCTATGTCCCAGACCATTCCCTTTATCTCAGCGGGAGAGAAGTACATCGGCTTCCAGGAAGAGATGTAGATATCATCGAAGAGGGATGCGGTGAAGGCCTGCCACTCCTCCTTGTCTATCTCTCCCCTTCCCTTCCGGGACCAGCCCATAAGGCCTGTGCGGCAATCGAAGGCCGCCCCGTCTTCCGTCTCCCTGATGGAGAAGGACCAGGCATCCGAGAATATCGGCTCTACGGATATCGCCACGCTTCGTACTATCCTGGAGTCCGCAGCAAGGCCATTATCCCCCGGGCCGAAGCTGCATCTACAGGATGGACACTCAAACAGATTTGGAAACGACAACGAAATGGATGCATCGCTTCCACACCTCGGACACTTTGCATTCATAACTCTGAAACCTCCAAAGAATCAGCGTATCATCATTATATTGCTCAAATTTGAAGATTTCCACTTTTTATTGCTCTGGGAAACCATAATATTCGGGAAATTGCCATCTATAGTTGTCTTACGCAACCAATAGTGGTACTGTCCCTGCTATGACAGTCATAGTACTTGCGGCAGGGCAGTCCACGAGGATGGGAGAGAACAAGCTGCTGCTGCCGCTCAGAGGCAGGCCGCTTATCCTCTCGACGGTCGAGGCGGCATCGGCATTCACCGATGATGTCATCGTGGTCATAGGCCACGAGAGAGAAAGGATGGAGGGCGCCCTGGAGGGCTGCGGCGCAAGGATAATATACTGTCCTGACTACATAAAGGGACAGAAATACAGCACGATGGCAGGCATCAGGGAGACAGATGATGATTTCGCGATACTCCCCGGCGACCTGCCGCTGATCACTCTCGATGACTTCACAGGCACATATGAGCTACTCTCCTCGCATGAGATATCGAGAGCGATATACCAAGGTACCCCCGGTCATCCGGTGATGTTCCGCAAGGAACACAAGGAGAGGCTACTCTCGTTCGAAGGGACGCTGAAGGAGTATCTCTCGCTTTACGACGTGGCGGCATACAATGGCAGCATAGGCTCCGTGCTGGATGCAGATACCCCGCAGCGCTATCAGGAGATAGTA